>JAQXLM010000026.1 GCA_029012125.1 Eubacteriaceae bacterium
AAGGTTTAAAAAGGAGAGAAAAGCAAATGAAAAACGTAAAAGTAATCCTTTGGGGATTAGGCGCTATGGGCGGCGGAATCGGCAAAATGTTAACTAAGAAGCAGGGTGTTGATATCGTTGGTGCTATTGATATCGGTGCAAAGTTAGGAAAGAGCTTATATGACGTAGTTCCTGGAATCGAAAGAGGAGACAGAGAAGACGTTATCGTTGGTACAGCAGAAGAAGTTATCCAGCCAGGTGCTGCTGATATCGTTGTTGTATGTACTGACTCATTCACAGCAAAAGTATATGACAAGCTAGTATATGTTATGGAAAGAGGAATGAACGTTATTACTTCAGCTGAAGAAATGGCTTATCCTCAGGCTCAGGAACCTGAACTAGCTGCTAAGTTAGATGAAATAGCTAAGGCTAACGGTGTTACAGTTCTGGGAACTGGTATCAACCCTGGTCTTATCATGGACCTTCTTGTAATTCTATGGACAGGTGCTTGCGAAACTGTTGACCACATCGTATCAAGAAGAGTTAACAGCTTATCACCATTCGGACCTGCTGTAATGGAAGAACAGGGAATCGGTGTAGAAGTTGCAGACTTCATGGAAAGAAAAGCTAACGGAACTATGGCTGGTCACGTTGGATTCGCTGAATCAGTTGGAATGATCTGTGACGCTTTAGGTTGGGATCTTGAAAAGTTTGAACAGGATATGGAACCAATCGTAACTGATGTTGACAGAAAGTCACCTTACGGATTTGCTGCTGCTGGACAGGTTGCCGGCGTTGCAATGAAGGGCTGGGGAACTGTTGATGGAGAAGTTAAGATCGAAATGGATCACCCTCAGCAGATCGAACCTGAACAGGTTGGCGTTCACACTGGTGACTACGTAGAAATCAAGGGTATTCCACCTGTAAATATGTCAAATACTCCTGAAATCGAAGGCGGAATCGGAACAATGGCTATGATTATGAACACAATTCCTCACGTAATCAACGCTAAGCCAGGTCTAAAGACTATGATCGACATTCCAGTTCCAAGAGCAATCATGGGAGACATGAGAAAGCTTATCGATGAAGATTGCAAAATCGTTAAATAATTCAATTTAGAGTTGAAAGTTTTTAACCTATAACATTACATATTTTTGCACGAAGCGGGGGTAAAGTTACTTCCCGCTTGTGTGCTCATTTTAATCTGATAGGAGATGATTACAATGGCAAAGAGAGGAGATTGGGTGAGAATTCACTCAGTTGTACTTAAAGCAGAAGAAAGAACTGCTAAATTACCAGATGACACAAAGAAGTGTGATTTACAGCAGTGGACAAAAGGCTTCCTTCAGGACGAAACAGCTGAAGTTGGCGATGAAGTTACAGTAAAGACTGCAGTAGGTCGTCTTGAAAAGGGAACTTTAATCGAAGAAGCTCCATATTATGACCATAGCTACGGTGTTTTCGTTCCTGAAATCATCGAAATCGACAGACAGCTAAGAGAAATCATGAAATTTGGAGGTGAAGAATAATGGCATTAGCAAAAGACTATCAGTCAGTAATGGCTAGATCAAATGATATCCAGAAGAACGCTCTAGGTCTTGACTATGCAGATTTCGAAAAATCTCCAATTGCATTTGATTACGACGAGCTTATGACTTCAACAGGATACACTCTTGATGAAATCAACAGAATTCAGGGTTTATACGGCGTAGGAAACACTCCGTTGCTTGAACTGAGAAATATTACAGCATTAGCAAGAAAGTATGCTAAGCCAGGATACGGCGCAAGAATCTTTGTTAAGGACGAAGCATGTAATGCATCAGGTTCTTTCAAAGACAGACGTGCTGCTTGTGCAGTTGCTCACGCTAAGAAGTTAGGCTACAAGGGCGTTATGGCAGCTACATCCGGTAACTATGGTGCTGCAGTTGCATCCCAGGCTGCTATGCAGGGATTAAAGTGCATCATCGTTCAGGAATGCTACGACTCAAACGGAGTTGGACAGCCTGAAATCGTTGAAAAGGCAAGAAAATGTGAAGCTTTAGGTGCAGAAGTTGTACAGCTTACTGTAGGACCTGAATTATTCTATTCATTCCTTTCAATTCTTGAAGATACAGGATACTTCAACGCATCCTTATATTCACCATTTGGTATCGCCGGTATCGATACATTAGGTTATGAAATCGCTATGCAGTGCCGTGAAAAGCTAGGAAAGGATCCTGACATGGTAGTATGTACTACAGCAGGTGGCGGTATGGTAACAGGTACAGCTAGAGGTCTTAAGAAGGCTGGCTGCGATGCTACAGTAGTTGCTGCTTCCATCGACCTGACTGGTCTTTCAATGGCATCAGACGTTGACTTTAACAAGAAATCATGTACAACAGGACATACTGGATTTGGTGTTCCTTATGCTACAGATCCAGACCACAGTGACGTTCCTCGTTCAGCAGCAAGACCATTAAGATATATGGACAGATATGTTACAGTTACTCAGGGTGAAGTAATGTATACAACTGAAATGCTTGCTAACCTGGAAGGTCTAGAAAGAGGACCTGCAGGAAACACTGCTCTTGCAGCTGCATTCTCACTGGCTCAGGAGCTTCCTGAAGATGCAATCCTTGTTGTATCTGAAACTGAATACACAGGTGCCGGTAAGCACATCCAGCCTCAGCTGGCATTTGCTAAGGAAAACGGAATCGATGTAAGATTCGGTGATCCAAAAGAAGATAAGCCAGGCACAAACCTAATTTTACCTGCAGATCCAGGTCTTATGAAGTATAAGGAAGCAGATATCACTCGTTTCAGAAAATCTCTGATCAAGAAGGCTGTTAAGAAGTCCGGTCTTGCTCCAGCAGATTTAACTGAAGATGATATCAAGTTCTTAATTGCAGAAACTAAGACTGACGAAGCATTCGTAAAAGAAACTCTAGCAGAACTATAATCGAGAATAAGGGAGAAAAAAAGAATGAGAAGAGAAGACGATTTCGCTCAGAGAAGAGCGCATATTGCAAATCTTACTGACGAAGAATTATACGACAGATTCTGGGAATTAACAGCTCAGGTTGTTGATCCTCTACTTGAATTAGGAAGAAAGAACACAACTCCTTCTGTAGAAAGAGCTGTTCTTCTAAGAATGGGTGTATCATCATTAGACACTCAGAAAATCGTAGAAGGTTGCATGGACAGAGGACTTATGGGACATGGAACTGGTCACGTTGTTTACAAGATTGCTAACGAAAAAGGCATCTCCATTAGAGAAGCTAGCCAGAAGCTTGCTCAGGGTGAATACTGGGATGATGCAGTAGCACTATTCAAGTAGGGAGGATAAAAAGATGTCAGAAATCAAATTACAGCCAAATGAAAAACTAGATGTAAGAGAAATCTTAAAAGACCTGGATAAGTATGAACCAAGAAGAAGAGGTTGGGTATGGAGAAAGCCTGCTCCTGGAATCCAGATGGGACCTTTCGAATATCATGATGCATCCGAACCTCTACAGAACAGTGTTGGTCTTCCACCAGCAAAGTTCTTTGAAAATATCGACCCACAGCCACTTCCAGTAATCACTACTGAAATCGCTTCCGGAAGATTTGAAGACGATATCAGAAGAATGAGAATGGCAGCATGGCATGGTGCAGACCATATCATGGTTATCAGACACATGGGTCAGTCCCACATCGACGGACTGATGGAAGGTACTCCACAGGGTATCGGTGGTATTCCTGTAACTAGAAAACAGGTTAGAGCTCAGAGAAAGGCTTTGGATATCATCGAAGATGAAGTTGGTCGTCCAATCAACTACCATTCATACGTTTCAGGCGTTGCAGGACCGGACGTTGCTGTAATGTTCGCTGAAGAAGGTATCAATGGTGCTCACCAGGACCCTCAGTACAACGTACTTTACAGAGATATCAACTGTGTAAGATCATTCGTAGACGCTTGCGAATCCAAGAAGATTCTTGCATGGGCTGACATCCTTCAGATTGACGGAGCTCACAATGCAAACGCTACAGCTAGAGAAGCTTGGAAGGTAATGCCTGAACTTATCGTACAGCACGCTATCAACTCATTATTCTCAGAAAAAGTTGGTATCAAGCCTGACCATATCGCATTATCAACAGTACCTCCAACAGCTACTCCTGCTCCTTGTATGTACTACGACCTTCCATATGCAGTAGCACTTCGTGACTTCTGCGGAAGATACAAGATGAGAGCTCAGCAGAACACTAAATACATCTGCTCATCAGCTAGAGAAGCTACAGTTACTCACGTAATGAACATGTTCATCTCCAAGCTGACTAGCGCTGACATTCAGTCAACAATCACTCCTGACGAAGGAAGAAACGTTCCATGGCACATCTACAACATGGAAGCTTGCGACAACGCAAAACAGGCATTAATCGGTATGGATGGCCTGATGGAAATGATTGAACTTAAGAAGGATGGTCCTCTTCGTGATATGGCTAGAGATATCAAGGAAAGAGCAGTTCTGTTCATGGAGGAAATCATCGAAGTTGGTGGATACTTCCAGGCTGTACAGGAAGGCTTCTTCGTAGACTCAGCTAGATATCCTGAAAGAAACGGAGACGGTATTGCAAGAAAGATCGAAGGCGGCGTAGGTTACGGATACATCTTCGAAAGAGAAGAAGACTACATGGCTCCTGTAACTGCTCACTTCGGATACAACAATGTTGAACAGTACGGCGGAAACCCTGAAGATCCTGCTGCACTAATCGGCGGATGTACTTTCGAAGACAGAAGCAAGATCGTATTCATCGATGAATTAGATGAAGAAGACTGCGTTGACAGAAGATTAGAAAAGGTTGAAAAATACCTTGACGGCGAAGCAATCAAGCCTGAAATGGAATGGTGCGCAGACGGAACTATCATGATTACTATGATGATTCCTACAAACGCAAGAATGGCAGAAGCTGTTGCAGTTGAAATCGGTAAGAAGTTAGGATTAGAAGAACCTACAGTTATCAGTAAGGAAGTAATGCAGGAAGCTGAAGGCACAAGAATCGAATTAAAGGGTAAACTTACATTCGACGTAGATCCTACAAACCTTGAAATTCCACCTGAACCACATCACCTTGACGATGCTACTCTGTTCAACGAATTCTCAGAACATCCAATGGTAGTAGTATGCGGTACAGTTGGTGAAGACGAACACTCCGTAGGTCTTCGTGAAATCATCAACATCAAGCACGGCGGAATTGAAAAGTGGGGAATCAAAGTTAACTACTTAGGAACTTCCGTTCCTGTAGAAAAGCTGGTTGACGCTGCAATCGAATTAAATGCAGATGCAATCCTTGCTTCAACTATCATTTCACACGACAACATCCACTACAAGAACATGAAGAGAATCAACGATCTTGCAGTAGAAAAGGGTATCAGAGATAAGGTAATTATCGCAGCAGGTGGTACTCAGGTAATTCCTGAAGACGCTGTTAAGACTGGTATCGATGCAGGTTTCGGAAGAGACTCCCACGGTATCGATGTAGCTACATTCTTAGCTGAAGAAGCAATGAGAAGAAGAGGAGATTTATAATCTGATTCTTAGCTATCAAAGCTGATTTATAGGGGGACGGGCACGACCCGCTCCCCTTTTTTTAAGGATAAATGCATAGAGTGAACTTGCAGTTTATTGTATGGATTTATCAAAACAAAAAAGTATAAACTATGAGGAGGGGAAATATGAAAGTAGATGTTTTAGTAGCTGAAATAGGGTCAACTACTACAGTAGTAAATGCTTTTAAGGATCTGGACAGTGATAATCCGGTCTTCTGGGCTCAGGGACAGGCACCGACATCCGTACTTGCAGGAGATGTAAGAATAGGTCTGCAGGGAGCAATCGATGATCTGTGTCAGAAGAAGGGAATAGACAGCCTTGAATACGACGAAATGCTTGCAACATCATCAGCAGCCGGCGGACTTAAGATGACAGTACACGGACTTGTCTACGATATGACAGCAAAGGCAGCTAAGGAAGCAGCATTAGGCGCAGGCGGAATCATACACTATATTACCGCAGGACGCTTAAGAAGAACAGATATCGCAAAGATTAAAGAAATTAACCCTAATCTAATTTTGATAGCCGGTGGTGTTGACTACGGGGAAAGAGACACTGCCCTTGATAATGCAGAAGCAATCAGAGCAATGGGTCTGAAGACACCGGTAATATATGCAGGAAATATTGAAAACCAGGAAGAAATGAAACTGATTTTCGATGAAGAAAGTGGCCAGCAGCTGTATAACGTAGAAAACGTTTATCCTAAAATCGACGATCTGAACGTAGAACCTTGTCGTAAGGTAATTCAGGATGCTTTCGAGGATCATATCACTCATGCACCGGGCATGGAGCATGTAAGAGATATGGTTAACGGACCTATTATTCCAACTCCGGGAGCTGTAATGGAATGCACCAAGCTTCTGTACGACTGCCTGGGAGATCTGATCGTGCTGGACGTAGGCGGAGCAACTACAGACCTTCACTCAGTAGCCATGGAATCTGACAAAATAGCCAGAATTATGGTAGCACCTGAACCAAAGGCAAAGAGAACTGTAGAAGGAGACCTGGGTGTATACGTAAACAGAATGAAGGTTATCGAATCCATTGGAGAAGAAAACCTGAGAAAAGAATGCGAAAAAATGGGCATAGACCTGGACGAAACACTGGAAAGCTATGTGGCAATTCCAAAGACAGAAGCTGAATTCAAGCTGGTTGAGAGACTGACTAAGGAAGCTGTTTTGAAGGCAGTTGAAAGACACGCAGGTATTATCAGATACATCTACGGTCCGTCAGGAAGAAGCACTGTTGCAGAGGGTAAAGACCTTACACAGGTAAAATACATCGTCGGAACAGGGGGAGCTTTGACAAGACTGCCTCACAGAGTTGAAATCATGCAGGAAATTGCTAAGCACAACGAAACAGGAATGATGCTGTTCCCAACAGAGCACGCAGAGATTCTGGTAGATAACGACTATATCATGGCATCACTGGGAGTTTTGTCAAAGACTCACAGAGAGGGCGCTATCAAGCTTCTGGAAAAGAGCCTTGGAATTAAATTCCCTGAAAAGAAAAAGGAGGATCAGATTGTTTCAAGCGCAAAGTTCATGGCTGAGGTAGAAAGAGAAGCAAAGGAAGCAGAAGAGAGAGACGCTGAATACAAGAAACACATCGAAGAATGTGAGGCTATGGGATACGATATGAGTGCCTTCAAGGAAGAAGAACCTATTGGAGGAGCTCACGAACTAGGTAAGAAGCCGAATGTTGGCTTTGATGATAAGGCAGACCTTAGAGCCGGTGGCGGCGTACAGGGAAAGTGGGAAACAAAAGGCCAATATATGGGTGACTGCACTCACGACTGTAAGCACTGCACTCGCAGGAACTGCCCAAACAGAGTGGAATAGAGTAAGGATAGAGTATTAATTGACGAGGAGGACTATTATGTATCCAAAACTGGTTATTAACCTGAAGAAACTGCAGGACAATCTGAACGCTTGCGCAACTATTACCAAGGATCACGGAAAATGCTCTCTGATGATCGTAACCAAGGGACTTTGCGCAGACAAGGAAATGGTAAATATGCTTGCTGAAAGCGACGTAGTGGATTATATCGCTGACTCAAGAGTAAAGAATATCGCAACTTTTGCTGAAAATGCAAGAGCACACGGAAAGAAGACAGTGCTTCTTCGCATTCCAATGCACTGCGAAGTTGAAGAAGTTGTTAAGTATGTAGACCTTTCCTTTAACTCAGAGCTTTCAACAATCAGACTGTTAAACGAGGAAGCCGGTAAGGCAGGCAAGGTTCACAACATCCTGCTTATGATCGACCTTGGCGACCTTAGAGAAGGCATCTTCTTCCAGAACGAAGACCTTATCTTCCAGGCTGTTGAAGAAATTCTGGCTATGGAAAACATCAACCTTTACGGAATCGGTGTAAATCTGACATGCTACGGAGCAATCATTCCTAAGTATGACAATCTATCAAAGTTAGTAGAAATCGGCAAGAAGATCGAAGACAAGTTCGGCATTAAGCTTGAGATGGTATCAGGAGGAAACTCCAGCTCAATCTATCTTGTAGATAAGGGAGAACTTCCTGAAGGAATCAACAACCTGAGACTCGGTGAATCCTTCCTGTTAGGAAACGACACAGCTTACGAAACAAAGCTTCCGGGAACAGTTTCAGATGCACTTATTCTGCAGGCTCAGATTATCGAGCTTAAGGAAAAACCATCTCTTCCAATCGGAGAAGTTGGCGTAGATGCATTCGGCGAAAAGCCATACTATGAAGACAGAGGCATCATGAAGAGAGCTATCATCGGAATCGGTAAGCAGGATACAGACCTGGGAAGCATGACTCCGGTTGACAGCCAGGTAGAGATTATGGGCGGAAGCTCTGACCACATCATCCTTGACGTAACTCACTGCGACAAAGAATATAAGGTTGGAGACATCGTAGAATTTGAACTTGGTTACGGTGGAATGCTGAAGACTGCCACAAGTGCATACGTAGAAAGAGAATATATCAGATAGGCAGAGGATATGGAAGAAAAGAAGCTATATCTGGGATGCCACTTATCCACATCTGCAGGCTTTGAGGCCATGGGAAGGGATGCTCTGAGCATAGGTGCAAATACTTTTGCATTTTTCACAAGAAATCCCAGAGGTGGCTCAGCCAAGGCAATAGATCCGGCAGATGCAGAGGCTTTGAAGAAAATCCTTGAAGAAGGTAATTTCGGCAAGCTGGTTGCACACGCTCCTTACACCCTTAACCCGTGCTCGGCAACTCAAAAGACCAGAGAATTCGCTTTGATGGCCATGGCCGACGACCTGGAAAGGATGGAGTACTTACAGGGGAACTATTATAACTTTCACCCGGGAAGCCACGTAGGGCAGGGAGTTGAAAAGGGAATTGAGCTGATTGCTGACCTTCTGAATCAGGTGATTTCACCAAACCAGACTACCACCGTTCTTCTGGAGACCATGGCGGGAAAGGGAAGTGAAATAGGAAGCAGATTTGAAGAGCTGGCAGAGATAATCAGCAAGGTAAACCACGACGAAAAAATGGGCGTATGCCTGGATACCTGCCATATTAACGACGGCGGATACGATGTGGTTGAAAACCTTGACGGAATTCTGGAAGAGTTCGACCGCATAATAGGTCTGGACAGACTGAAGGCACTTCACATCAATGACAGTAAGAACCCACTGGGGGCTCACAAGGACAGACACGCATGCATAGGAGATGGATATATCGGACTTGATGGAATTCTCGCAGTTATAAACCATCCTAAGCTTGCAGGACTTCCCTGTATCCTGGAGACACCACAACCGGACCTGATGGGATACGCTAAAGAAATATCAATATTAAGAGAAAAATCAAAAGGGCTGTAAATCAGCCCTTTTAAAATGCATAAATTATCAATGTTACAGCTTACTTGTGTCCAGCTCTGTATATCCGGAAAGCAGCGGTTTCAGTATGCGGCGTATTTCGGCACAGCCACCTACAGTATCACTTTCCACGTTAAGCGGCATAATAGGATCATGTAGGGATTTGCGCAGCAGGAACCAGCCTGACAAATCAGGAAGACAGAAGTTTACTCGAATGCCTTCATAGTTTGGCGTTACAAGAGAAGCTCCCTTTACCTGCTCTGAGCCAAAGAGGGCAGTCAGCTCACTGAGAATCATATCACCATAGGACTGAAAATCTTCAGCTATGATAGGGAATCTGATTTCCTCAGCCTCTACGGGATGCTTCAGAGAACTGATGACATCTGAAATAGCAGAACCGGATTTCTTCAGCTTGGCAGCTTTGATGACGATTTTGGTAGCAAGGTATGCACCATCGTCGAGGAAGTAGTTTTCCTTGAAAGCGCCGTGACCTGAGGTTTCTATAGCCAGCTGGCTGTCTGTACCTGCCCGGTTAAGTTCTATGGACTTGTTAATAACATTTCTGTATCCCCGCTTGAAACGCAGGTGCTTTAGCCCCAGACAGTTTTCCAGGAAGTCAGTAAGCTGATTGCTTGTAATGCTGTCTGTCACGATGGTTGTACCGGGGTGGTCTATAGCAACCAGAGCAGCTGCCATAGCAACGATAGCGTTTCTGTTGATTTCGTTACCGGACTGGTCCACAGCAGATGAACGGTCAACGTCAGTATCGAAAATCAGACCCAGGTCAACAGAAGAGGCTTTTACCTTGTCACAGATTGCCTTCATTGCCGCCTTGTCCTCAGGATTAGGTGCATGATTTGGGAAATTGCCGTCAGGCTCCAGGAACTGGCTTGACGAAACATCCGCCCCAAGGGGTTCCAGAACCTTGTGAGCAAAGAACCCACCGGAACCGTTACCTGCATCCACAGTAATTTTCATTCCCTCAAGAGGGCGCTCACCCATACCGACACCATCGATTATCAAAGCTCTCAGATGTGCTGAATATGTATCAAGAAGCGGAATCTGCACCGGCTCAGTCGGAGTGCCGGGACGTATTGAATTAAGCACGGAGTCTGACTCTGCAAAGGTGATAATATCTGTAATATCACCCTTTTCCAGGCCACCTTTTCTGCTGAAAAACTTAAGTCCGTTTCTGTTCCATGGAAGATGGCTGGCAGTAACCATAACAGCTCCGTCACAGTCATATTCATCAAAGACTGTGGACATGAACATGGCAGGTGTGGAAGCAAGGCCGGCATTCATAACGTGGCAGCCTGCAGCCGCAACGGTTTTCATGAAAATGTCTGCGATTTTTTCTCCGGAGAGTCTTGGGTCGCGACCAACTGAAATGGTAAGCTGACCTGCATCCTTGCCTGTTTCATGGCTGAGCCAGAAAAGGAATCCTTTGGATAATCTTTCTATAGCCTCATCGGTAAGGTTGACAGCCTCGCCTTCTACGCCTTCCAGGGCGATACCCCTTATATCACTGCCATTTTGCAGCTTGGCATAGTCATATTTTGTCATTTTTTCATCTCCTTATATCTATTTAAAAAGGTACGCCCTTATTATATTTGATGAGAGCGAAGAAGGCAAGGCATATTCCGAACCAGTACAGTGTATATAAGGGGCAGATCTGACCTAAAATATTACCGAACCGATCTGAGTAATCCCAGACATCCCATTTGAAAACGATATTAACCAGAATTCCTACCACAAACTCATAGCAGGTTATTATCAAAGCCCCAAGGAGGGCAGATTCAAGCAAAGACATCTGATACAGATAGGGAATAAGGTAGTAAAAGGTCAGGACTATGGCACCTCCGGTTAAAACCATAGACCAGTGAGTATACCCACGAAAGATGAGCTCCACAAAACCGTAAAAGGTTCCACCTAAAATAAAAACTACTAATTCCATGTTTTTAATATCTGAAATTTAAAAGGAATATATGCACGGATAAAGTGGAATGACTGCTGGTTATATGTTACAATTAACCCAGGAGGAGAAATATGGGAAATAAAGAGAAGAAGACAATTAACGGAAAAACATATAGGATAGCAATGATAATATTGCTTCTGATAGCTATTACGAGCCTGTTCTTCATAGGCAAAAATCTTTATAAATACTATGTGGGAAGGAATGCCTACAATCAGCTTGAGCAATTTACGGATGATATAGGAAGAGCTGAGGGCGTGGGAGACCAGATGACGCTGGATGTTGATTTTGATGCACTGACGAAAATAAATCCTGACATAAAGGCATGGCTTTTCTCCATAGGAACACCTATAAACTATCCGGTAGTTCAGGGAGCAGATAACGATAAATATCTTAACACCATGTTCAACGGTGAGATAAACCAGAGCGGAACACTGTTCATCGACTACAGAACTCAGGATCCTTTTAACTGTTTTAATACCATAATATACGGACACCACATGAAGGATAGAAGCATGTTCGGAAGTCTGCCAAAGTACAAGGATGGAGGCTATATCGATGTACACCACACCATGAAAGTCATCCTTCCCGACTGCAAATATGATTTGAAGATTTTCGGCGTTGTGACAATTCCGGGGGACAGCGAGTTGTACAAGAGAGACTTTAATTCAGACAGTGAGAAGGCGGACTATATAGCAAAGGTAAAGGAACTGAGTGTTGTTTCAACAGATGTGAAGGTTACACCTGAGGACAGAATAGTTATGCTGAGTACCTGCGCATACGATTATGACAATGCAAGATTAGTTGTATATGGCAAATTAGTAAAAGAAGAATAGGGCACGCCCTATTCTTCGTATAGTTTTTGATATTCTATAGGCTCTCCATCCCGGAAGCTTACTATGTAACCGTTACCCGGATCAGGCATCCAGTCCCAGATATTCCTGCCGTCATCGGGAAAAAGCTGGGACATTATTGCAGAAATAACGCCGCCGTGACAAACCATAACGGAATGTGCAGGTTTGCCATCGTGTCTGTGAGCCAGCTCCTTAAGTCTGTGATATCCCCTGAGTTCCCAGAGACCGTCGAATACGCGAGCACCAAACTCATTCTGAGATTCTCCTCCGGGAAGGACAACATCACCTGTAGTATCGTAGCCCCATTCAACGAAAAGAGGATCATCTTTCACGTCCGCAAAGGCCACACACTCGTACTCGCCGAACTTCATTTCCTGAAGGTTCTCAATTACCTTATGCTCTCTCTTTCCTACGATAAGCTCAAGAGTCTGCTCTGTTCTGAGAAGTCCTGTAGTATAGAAATCCGCATCATCCTGGAAGACAGGATAGCGTCCGGAACCGGCCATCTCTGTCAGTTTTGATACACCCTCATCTGCCAGAGGCAAATCGGTGGAGCCGTAGAACCATTTCTTCTGGTTACCTGTCGTAATTCCATGTCTTATAAAAAATATCTTTGATTCCATAAAATCTCCAATCTATTTAATTTCCATGCCTAAGCCACAGAACACGCGAATAACCCGGTCTGCTTTTTTGCCCAGTACCACCATGCATCTGCCCGTAGCCTCACGCCATGCACGTTCTGTTTTATCAAGGGGAACGATTCCCTGGGAAATGTCATCACATATGATGATTTTGTCAGCCAGCTTCTCTGCATGCTCCTCGAGAATGTCTCTGGCTTCAAAGCCTTCCTTCACACAGCAGTATATAAAGTTGTGAAGACCGTATATTACCTTTCGGTCAAAGTTCAGGTGCATGCTGTCTCTCTCACATTTAAAAACGTCTTTTTCCGAAAGATCAAAGTTTTCAAGCACGTAATCAAGCTTGCCCTGATATGCTCCTCCAAATACCAATATCATTTAAATTCTCCTTATCCAAACATTACGACATAGTACTGAACCAGTGCCATTGCAAGTATTCCGCTAAGTTCACTGAGACAGATTACATAGCCGGCCACATCACCGCTCATTCCTCCAAGCTGCTTTCTGGCATACATGCATGAAAGATATCCGGCAGCTGCCATCACGACTGCAATCAGAACTGAGGTAATTCTGTCCGGCGTAAATATCAGACAAACACCCAGTATGACAATCACCTGAAGCAGGATAATAAGGATATACTTTCCACGATCAGGCTGCTGGTAGTCTTTCACATACTGACTGTGACCTATAGGCTTGTATGACAGGACACAGGCACCGGATACGCTTCTGCTTATAACAGGAATTATGAGCAGGTTCCAGACAGAAGTATTGGCAAAAGCCACACCGGAAGCCGCATACCATGCCAGCATCAGAAATACCAGTGTAACAGCAGCAAAGGCACCAACTGTGGAATCCTTCAGAATTCTCTGTCTGTCTTCCAGCGGTCTTCTTGATAGAATAGCGTCATTGCAGTCCATAAAACCATCCAGATGCATGAATCCGCAAATGGCAAATATGTAAAATACAAGCAACAGACATTTGATGGCAAAAGGGAGATAAATCTTATCGGTCAGCCAGAACAGGCCCATCCAGATGAGACCGATTACCGCACCCACAGAGGGAAGGAATGCAAGCATCATGTTTTTCAGGTCGCTGTCCCATCTCTTCAGTGGGCAGGGTAAAGTGATAAAATTACCCCATGCCATAAAAAATGCAGTAATATATTTCATTATAATTTAGCTCCTTTGTAGAAGTATTGATGCCCGTATGCGACTTCAATAACCTGATCGCAGACCGCCGCAAGGGCCTTGTCAATATTTGCAAGGGCTTCCCGATAACTCTCTGTATAGGAATCAAAGCACCTTGCATCCGAATATATGCCGTCAGAAACGAATACGGTGTTGCCGGTTCTTTCCACGAAGGAAAGAAGCTCATGGGCAACTCTTTCTCCGGCAGAAAAATCCACAGAACCGTCGGCACGGAACATTTCGTTAGAGAGAAGGGCTGTCACGCTGTCCATAAGAAAAGCACCATCACAATTTACCTCATCCTTTAACGCATCGCAGATAGACGTTCCCTGCTCTATGGTCTCAAAGCCCCAGCCGTCCCGCTCAGCCAGATGTCTCTTAATTCTTGCCCTATCCTCGTCATCCGTCGGAATCATAGTGGCAACATAATAAAGAGGAACACTCTGGCTTTCAGACATTTCCCTGGCTATATGCTGGGCATACATTGATTTTCCGTTTTTGCAGCCACCGCTGATAAACACATTCATTAGAACAAATTATCCCTTCTGATTTCCTCCAGATAGTCACCGTCAATAGAAGCTTCCTCCAGAGTCTTCATCAAATTCATAGTAGCAACTGCTGTTTCGATTATTTTGAAAGCTATCGGACAGCCGCTGCCCTCTCCAAGTCTCATGGAAAGGTCAAACATAGGCGCAAGACCCAGTCTTTCCATAGCGATAACGTAACCGATTTCATAGGACTTGTGAGATGCAAACATATAATCTGTAACAGTCGGATTCAGTTCCTTAGCATAGCATGCAGCAACGATGGAAATAAATCCGTCAACCACCACCGGCATTCTGTTAACTGCAGCACCAAGGAAAGCGCCAACCATTGCGCAGATATCAAAGCCTCCGATGTTTGCAAGCTTGTCGATAGGATCGGACATGCAGTACATGTTAACCGCATCATCTACGATTTTAATCTTCTTGCTGAGACCCTCATCGTTAAGACCGCCTCCACGACCTACCAGCTGCTCAGCCTTTGCACCTGTCAAAGCAGCCAGAAGAGCGGAGCTTGTCGTTGTATTACCGATTCCCATTTCACCGATTCCAAATAAAGTTGCTCCCGACTTCTTGGCAGCATCTGCGGCCTCAAATCCGATTAACATAGCCTTTACCGCCTCTTCTCTGGTCATGGCAGGCTCCTTAGCCAGATTCCTGGTGCCGTTTGCTATTCTTCTGTTTACGATTTTTACCGGAATTCTGCCCTCCTCGGTAAGCATAGAATCAGTATACAGCTCCTCAGGTATTTCCATAGCAACACCTACATCTGTTACAAGCAGGTCGATATCAAAATATTTTGCCATAGAACTTACACCTGTATATCTTCTTGTGAAATTAATTGTCTGTGAAAGAGTAACTGACTGAGGTGCGGAAGCAACGCCTTCGCAAACTACACCGTTGTCAGCGGACATAACTGCGATGCACTGATGGGTAACATCGTTGCCCACAGCCTTACCGGTAATGCCTGCAATTTTTATGGATATATCTTCAAGTCTTCCGAGACTTCCCGGCGGTTTAGCAAGATAAGCCTGTCGATCTCTGGCTTCCTGCATAGCCTTCTCGTCAGCCGGTGTTATTTTACCGATTAATTCATAAAGTCTTTTTTCCTCATTCATTCATTAATTCCTCCTAACCAAACATAAAATAATGATACCACATTTTGATGGCAAATCAAAGTTTTTCACCTTGTAAAAGGGTGGAATTTTGAATATAATGGTTATGTATGTTAATGAAGTAATTTGAAAGGAAAAGGAACAATACAAATGGGGAAAAAAATGAAAAGTAACATTATGTTACTGATTACGGCAGCAATTTGGGGATCTGCATTCGTAGCACAAAAAGCGGGGACAGTACTCGAACCGTTCACATATAACGGTATCCGTATGTTTATTGGAGGACTTGTTCTTATACCGGTTATTTTTATCTTCGGCAAACTGGGATTAGGCGAAGAGAATAAAATGACACCGGAAGAAAAGAAAGCAGCAAATAAGACAGCCCTTATCGGAGGAGTATTCTGCGGAATTGTTCTCTGCATAGCATCTAATCTGCAGCAGTTTGGACTGTTCTTTGATACAGATGCCGGAAAGGCAGGCTTTATCACATCACTGTACATAGTAATCGTACCAATCTTAGGCTTATTCCTGGGAAAGAAGGTCAGAAAACTGGTATGGCTGTGTGTTGCCATTGGAGCAGCAGGCTTCTACCTTTTAACAATGGCAGGAAAGACTACAGGTTTCCATCTACAGACAGGGGACTTATTTGTCCTTCTCTGCGCATTTGCATTCTCATGTCACATTCTGGTTGTAGACCACTTCTCTCCAAAATGTAACGGTATTAAGCTGTCATGTGTACAATTCCTTGTAGTGGGAGTTGTCAGCATGGTACTGATGGCAATATTTGAAAATCCAAGCATGGACGCTATCACCGACTGCTGGCTGCCAATCCTGTACTGTGGCGTATGCTCTTCAGGTATTGCATATACACTTCAGGTGCTGGGACAGAAGGATGCAGAACCTACTGTGGCATCGCTGATAATGAGTCTGGAATCCGTATTTGCCGTACTGTTTGGCGTGCTGCTTGTTAACGAAAGCCTGACATGGCTGGAAGGCCTTGGCTGTATCGTTATATTTATCGCGGTAGTATTACCTCAGCTTCCAACTAAAGAGGAAAGACTGCAGGCAAAGAATAATAAATAAAATAAAGAAGAATAGGAAGTGATTCAGATGATAAGCAGAGACGAGGCTTTAGCATTACTGAAAAAATACAACAAGGAGGCATTTCATATTCATCACGGTCTGACAGTTGAGGCTGTAATGAGATACATGGCTGTAAAACTGGGATACGGCGAGGATGCAGATTTCTGGGCTACAGTAGGACTGCTTCACGACGTAGATTTTGAAATGTGGCCGGAGGAGCACTGTATAAAGGCTCCTGAGCTTTTAAAGGAAGCAGGAGTTGAAGAGGATATGATTCACGCAATCGTATCACATGGATACGGTTTATGCACTCAGGTTAAACCTGAACACGAGATGGAAAAAATCCTTTTTGCTATGGATGAGCTTACAGGGCTTGTAGGTGCAGCGGCTTTGATGCGTCCGTCAAAGAGCTGTAAGGATATGGAGCTGAAATCCCTTAAGAAGAAATTCAAGGATAAGAAATTTGCTGCCGGCTGTGACCGTGATGTTATCGCTCAGGGAGCAGAGATGCTTGGATGGGAACTGGAAAAGCTTCAGGCAGAAACACTGGAAGCAATGCAGGCAACCGAAGATGAAGTTGTCGCACAGGAATAAATTTATATATGAATAAGGGAGAATAAAATGAATTACGAAATGACAATTGCAGGATGCACACGTCAGCTTCCGTTATGCAAAATCACTGATGACCTTTACATAGGCGCTTTTATCATGTTCAGCGACGTGGAAATTACCAAAGCATGTGCTACAGAGCTTCTGAAAAAAGCTCCGGAATTCGATGTAATCGTAACTGCTGAATCCAAGGGTATTCCTCTGGCTTACGAAATGGCAAGACAGGCAGGCATAGATGAATACATCGTTGCAAGAAAAGGCCCTAAGCTTTACATGGAAAACGTTATTACAGTGGACGTTAACTCAATTACAACAGACCACATCCAGCAGCTGTGCTTCGGACAGAAGGAAGCAGATACCATTAAAGGTAAGAGAGTTCTTATCGTAGACGATGTTATCAGCACAGGCGAATCCCTTCGCTCCATTGAAGCGCTGGTTAATGCAGTAGAAGGAAATATCGTAGGCAGAATGGCAGTTCTTGCAGAAGGAGAAGCTGCGGACAGAGATGACATTCTGTTCCTGGAAAAGCTTCCTCTGTTTAACGCAAAAGGCGAAGTACTGTAAGAAAACATGTTTCAGTATAGCATAATATGAAGAATAACCCTTCCAATCTAACATTTTAGAAAAGGAAGGGTTAGTTTTAGTTTTGGGGAATGTATTCAGAACACATGTCGTATTTTGTAGAAAGATAATGGGCTCATGACAATGTCGGATTGCCACAAACACCTTTATTTTTACGGTGAAATGTGGTAAACTTAGTTGTTATAGAGGAGGAGAGATTTAATATATGGACACTCACATAGGATATTCGATAGGAATAATTGTAGTGCTGGTTATTCTGTCAGCATACTTTTCCGCAACGGAGACAGCATTTACATCACTTAATCGAATAAGACTGAAAAACATGGCGGCAGACGGTAATAAGAAGGCAAAGAAGGTACTGGAGCTTGAAGAACAGTATGACAACCTTCTGTCGGCCATACTGGTTGGAAACAACCTGGTGAACATTGCGATGACTGCAGTTGCCACAGTCCTGTTTATGGAGCTTTATCCAAAGCATGGAGCAACACTGTCAACAGCAGTAGTAACGGTAGTGGTTCTCATCTTCGGCGAAATTTCACCGAAGGGTCTTGCTAAGGAGAATCCGGAAAAATTCGCAATGTTTTCTGCACCTTTTATTCAGGTGATAATGTTGATTTTGACGCCGGTTAATTTCATCTTTACCAAATGGAAGCAGATGCTGAAGAAACTGTTCAATATCGGTGATACTCGTTCTATTACAGAGGATGAGCTGATGACAATAGTTGAAGAGGCAGAGACAGAGGGATCGATCGAGGCAAATCAGAGTGAGCTTATTCAGAACGCAATAACCTTCAACGAACTTGAGGCATGGGATGTTCTGACTCCGAGAGTAGATATAGAAGCTATTGAAATCGACTCAACCAAGAAGGATGTGGCCCGAATCTTTAAGGAGACAGGATTCTCAAGACTGCCGGTTTATGAGGATGACCTGGATAAGATTCTGGGAGTTTTGAACCAGAAGGATTTCCACAACTATATAGACGGTTCCAAGAAAACCATTTCTGACTATGTAAAACCGGTAGTTTTCGTGGCAGGCTCCATAAAGGCGGCCGACCTTCTGAAAAAACTGCAGCTTAACAAAACTCATATAGCCATAGTAGTAGACGAATATGGAGGAACAGAGGGACTTGTTACTATGGAGGACATTATCGAGGAGCTGGTCGGAGACATTTACGATGAGCACGATGAGGTAATGTCAGATGAAATCACTGAACTGCAGGATGGAAGCTACAGGGTTCTGTGCAGTACTAAAGTAGAAAAAATGTTTGACTACTTTGATGAAGAGGTTGAACTGGAGGATGTGACCACAGTAAACGGATGGGTTGTACTTCAGCTGGATAAGCTACCGTCCCAGGGCGACACCTTCACCTATGAGGCAGGAAATAAAATCTTTGAGGGAAGAGTAATTCAGGCTGATAACAGAAAGGCTATCGAAATCAACCTGAAAGTTCACGCTAAACCAGGAGAAGAGGAATAAGGAAAGGGGACAGATATGGGTCTAATGGAAAAAATCTTCGGTGATCTTAACGCAAAGGAGATCAAGAAGATAGAAAAGATAGTAGACAAAATAGAAGCATTGGATGAGCAGATGCAGGCTCTCAGTGATGAAGAACTTCAGGCAAAGACACCGGAGTTCAAAGAGAGATTGAAGAATGGGGAAACTCTGGATGACATTCTTCCTGAAGCATTTGCAGTCTGCAGAGAGGCGGCGGTAAGAAGCCTTAGAATGAAACATTTCAGAGTACAGCTTATCGGTGGTGTTGCACTTCATCAGGGAAGAATATCTGAGATGAAAACCGGTGAAGGTAAGACTCTGGTAGCTACACTTGCTGCATATCTGAACGCACTTGAAGGAAAGGGAGTTCACGTTATTACAGTTAATGACTATCTGGCAAAGCGTGACGCTGAATGGATGGGAAAGCTGTATTCCTTCCTTGGACTGACAGTGGGATGCGTTGTGCACGATGTAACCAATGAGGAAAGAAAAGCCGCATACAATGCAGACATCACATATGGTACAAATAACGAATTCGGTTTTGACTACCTGAGAGATAACATGGTGATCTACAAAGAGAACCTGATGCAGAGAGAGCTGAACTATGCCATCATCGACGAAGTTGACTCCATCCTCATCGATGAAGCAAGAACTCCGCTTATTATCTCCGGTCAGGGTCAGAAATCAACTGACCTGTATCAGAAGGCAGACCGTTTTGTAAAGACATTGACTAAAGAAGCCGACTTTACAATTGAAGAAAAGGATCAGCAGGTTGCCCTTACCGATGAAGGTATTCAGAAGGCAGAAGCCTTCTTTAATGTTGAAAACTTCGGTGATCCGGAAAACATGGAAATTAACCATCACGTTCTTCAGGCTCTGAAGGCAAGATATCTGATGGAACGAGATGTAGACTATATCGTAAAGGACGGAGAAATCGTAATCGTAGACGAATTCACAGGACGTCTGATGTTTGGAAGACGTTTCAGCAACGGCTTACATCAGGCCATCGAAGCAAAAGAGCATGTTCTGGTTCGTTCGGAATCCAAGACTCTTGCAACTATCACCCTTCAGAACTACTTCAGAATGTACAAAAAGCTTGCCGGAATGACCGGTACAGCTAAGACTGAAGAGGATGAATTCAGAGATATCTACAACATGGACGTTGTGGTTATTCCAACAAACAGACCGATTGCAAGACAGGATGATGACGACGAGGTTTACCAGACAGAAAAAGCCAAGTATTTTGCACTGGCAGATAAAATTGTTGAGGTGCACAAAACCGGTCAGCCTGTTCTGGTAGGTACTATTTCAATCGAAAAATCAGAGCTTATCAGCGACATGCTGGTAAAGAGAGGTGTAAAGCATAACGTTCTGAACGCTAAGCAGCATGATAAGGAAGCTGAAATCGTAGCTGAAGCCGGACGTCTGGGAATGGTAACCATCGCAACCAACATGGCCGGACGTGGTACCGACATCATATTAGGCGGTAACGCAGAATTTGAAGCGAAAAAGGAAATGAAGAAGCTGGGCTACAGCGATGAAGCAATTTCCTTCGCAACAGGCTTTGTTAAATCCCATGACCCTGAACTGAATGAGGCAAGAGCAAAGTTCAATGAACTCCACGATAAATTCAGGGAAGAGAGAAAAGCAGAACAGGAGAAGGTAAGACAGCTGGGCGGTCTGTGTATCCTGGGTACTGAGAGACATGAATCAAGACGTATAGATAACCAGCTTCGTGGACGTTCCGGACGTCAGGGAGACCCCGGTGAAACGAAATTCTATATCTCTCTTGAAGACGAGCTGATGAGACTGTTCGGTGGCGACAGAATGCAGAAAATGGTTGGAAAGATGGGCCTGAAGGAGGAAGAAGCCATCGCTGCGGGAGTTCTTTCCAAGACCATTGAAAGCGCTCAGAAAAAGGTGGAAGGTAAAAACTTCGGTATCAGAAAATACGTTCTGCAGTACGACAACGTTATGAACAAGCAGAGAGAAATCATCTATGATGAACGTCGCAAGGTACTGTTTGGCGATGATCTGCGTGAATACATCATCAACATGATGCACACGGTGGTTAACAGAATAATCGATCCAATCGTTGTCGACTCAAAATATCCGGAGGAGTGGGATTTTGTCACTCTTAACAGAAACCTTCGCAAGTTTGTAAGGCAGTATAAGGGAAGAACCGAGTACTCTACAGATGAGCTGAACGCTATGACAGAGGATTCACTGAGAGAATCAATCATCGATGAATTCGAGACTCTGTATGCGTCCAAGGAAGAGGAAATAGGCAAAGAGCAGATGCGTGAAGTGGAAAGAATGATTCTGCTTCGTGTAGTTGATAACATGTGGATGGATCACATAGATGCAATGGATCAGCTTAAATCAGGTATCGGTCTGCGTGCACTGGGTCATCAGGATCCTGCGGCAGCATATGCACAGGAAGGCTTCGACATGTTCGAGCAGATGATTGCAGCCATTCAGGAAGACACAGTTAAGTACTGCTACAGCGTAACCATTGAGACCAAGACAGACAGAAGGGCTGTAGTTGAAATCCATGAAGCATCAAAGTCCGACTTCGTCGACGACGATACAATGAGGGCTATGCAGGGTGAAGGCCAGCTGCCTGAAGGAGCACAGGTACCGGATAGGGACCGTAAGCCTCAGACTGTTAGAAGAGAGACACCTACGGTAGGCAGAAACGACCCATGTCCTTGCGGCAGCGGAAAGAAATATAAGAATTGCTGCGGAAAACAACAGTAAATATAATCAAACGAATCCCGCCGGGGGCTCCGGCGGGATTCGGACGTTTTATATGAATAGGAAAGTTCCCGCCGTGGTGGCGGCGGGAACTGACCGTGCCAATCAATCTGGAAAATCTATCATTTATGGCACATTCGGCTTAATAATGTTCAAAAAGCACTAAAGACAGAATATCGAGGCATACTCGGAATTCTCATGCAAACTGAATAAATAAAAACCTGTAAGATAATAGTGGAAAATTGTAATAAATCAGTAATCATTCAAACAGTGACATGGATAGAAATGAAAAATACGGAAATCGGAAGACCTCCGAAGGCAACATCTTATGGAAGTTCAAGCTTTTTGAAGAAAAAAGAATGAAATGTGCCAAACATGATAGATTTCCCGTATGAAAATCATTCTCCTTAAAAAATCATCCTCCCATGCAGGAAATTCCTCCAAACCCTTACAAAGACTTTACCTATCAAACACTCTTCACCCCAACACGATAATATGATATAATGACAGTTACGAGATTATTGAAAAAGGAGCAGTGAAGGAATGATTCAGCTTGACCAGGTAAAATCAGAACTGCCTGCAGCAAAGGCCAATTTGGCTGAAGTCGGAGACGCCCTCAATCTGGCAGGTATAAGAAAAAAGCTTGAAGAACTGAATAGGGATATAGAGGATCCTGAATTTTGGGACAAACCGGAACAGGCACAGAATACGCTGAAGAAAAAGAAATCCTTAGACGACAGACTGGAAAAATTCAAGGCACTGGAAACAGGCTTTCAGGATATAGAAGAACTCATAGAGCTGGCAGAGGAAATGGAAGACGAAGAGGAAGCGGAAGCAATAATTGCCGGCTTCGGAGAACTGAAGGAAAAGATGGAGGCTTTGAAGCTGGATACCCTGCTGGACGGTAAATATGATCATAACAATGCAATCATTTCCATCCATGCAGGAACAGGCGGAGTAGACGCCATGGACTGGGCACAGATGCTGCTGAGAATGTACACACGCTGGGCAGAAAAGAAAGGATATCGCGTCACCCTGGTTGACCTTCAGGATGATACAGAAGCCGGGATCAAAAGTGCTACCCTGATTATCGAGGGAGAAAATGCTTACGGGTACCTGAAAAACGAAAAGGGAACCCACAGACTGGTAAGAATTTCACCTTTCAATGCAGCAGGTAAGCGGCAGACAAGCTTTGCTGCGCTAGAGGTAATGCCGGAAATCGAAGACGACCTGACAGTGGAAATCGACCCCGAGGACCTGAGAATCGACACCTACAGAAGTAGCGGAGCCGGCGGGCAGCATGTAAATAAGACGGATTCAGCCATCCGAATCACCCACCTGCCTACTCACATAGTAGTTACCTGCCAGAACGAGCGTAGCCAGCACCAGAACAAGGAAATGGCTATGAAGATTCTGGTATCAAAGCTGACAGAGCTGAAGGAACAGGAGCATAAGGAAAATCTGAAGGAGCTGAAGGGTGACTTCTCACTGATTACCTGGGGCTCCCAGATCAGATCATATGTATTCCAGCCATACACCATGGTAAAAGACCACAGGACAGGCGCCGAGGTTGGAAATGTTAACGCCGTTATGGACGGAGACATAGATTACTTTATAAACGAAAAATTAAAACAGAGGGATTAACAGAAACATGAATATTATTGAAAAACTTGCAGCGGAATTTAATGTAAAAGTATCACAGGTAGAAAACACAGTGAACCTGATTGATGAAGGTAATACCATCCCCTTCATCGCAAGATACAGAAAGGAAGTAACTGGAGGGCTGACAGACGTAGTCCTGAGAGATATGGATGAAAGACTTCAGTACCTGAGAAATCTGGAAGAGAGAAAAGAAGAGGTTATTCGACTTATCGACGAGCAGGGCAAGCTGACAGAGGAATTGAAGGCAGAGATTGAAAAAGCTGAGGTCCTTCAGAGAGTAGAAGACCTGTACAAGCCATATAAGCAGAAGAAAGCCACAAGAGCCTCCAAGGCAAAGGAAAGAGGTCTGGAGCCTTTGGCAATGATTTTCTACGCACAGCAGCAGAAGACAGGAGATGTAGAAACAATCGCCGCAGATTTTGTTGATCCGGAAAAGGAAGTAGATACCCCACAGGCAGCAATTCAGGGAGCTATGGATATCATTGCAGAAATGATTGCCGACGATGCAGACCTGACTAAGGAAATAAGAGAAAAGACCTTCGCAAAGGGTCTGATTTCAACGGAAGCAACAGATCCGGAAGAAAAGACAGTATACGATATGTACTACGGCAGTGCCGAGTCAATATCAAAGATGCCAAACCACAGAGTACTGGCAGTGAACAGAGGAGAAAAGGAAAAGAAGCTGAAGGTAAAGGTTGCCATTGAGCCTGAAGAAATAACAGGACTGATTCAGAAGCAGGTAATACGCGGCGACTCCATCTTTACGGATATTCTGAAAGACACAATTGCAGACTCATACAAGAGACTTATTGCACCGTCTGTAGAAAGAGAAATGAGAAATGTTCTGACAGAAAGAGCAGAGACAGATGCAGTAAAGGTGTTTGCGAAGAACACAGAAAAGCTTTTGATGCAGCCGCCGGTAAAAGGCAAGAAGATAATCTCTATCGACCCTGGTTACAGAACAGGCTGTAAGGTTGCTGTGCTTAACGAATTCGGAAAGCTGATGGCATACAGCACAATATACCCTACAGAACCGAAAAATGATATCGTGGGGACAGAGAAGACTTTAACGAAGATTATCGATAAGTTCGGCTGTGATGTAATCGTCATCGGAAACGGAACAGCATCTCGTGAGACAGAGGAAGTAGTTTCAAACTTCCTGAAAAAGAACAACTATCACATTCAGTATACCATCGTCAACGAAGCAGGTGCGTCAGTGTATTCAGCATCAAAGCTGGCAAGTGAGGAGTACCCTAACCTGGATGTTACAACAAGAGGCGCCATGTCCCTTGGCCGCAGGCTTCAGGACCCTCTGGCAGAGCTGGTAAAAATTGACCCAAAGCACATCGGCGTTGGACAATATCAGCATGACATCAATCAGAAACAGCTGGATACAGCACTGACAAATGTAGTTGAAGACTGCGTAAACAGAGTAGGAGTAGACCTGAACACAGCATCACCTTCACTGCTTTCATACATCGCAGGCATCAACATGGGAATAGCCAAGAACATCGTGGCGTATAGAGAAGAAAACGGAAGCTTCACAAACAGAAAACAGCTGATGAAGGTTCCTAAACTGGGAGAAAAGGCTTTCAAGCAGTGCGCCGGCTTCCTGAGAATTTCAGATGGGGACAATGCGTTGGACAGCACCAGTGTACATCCTGAATCCTATGCCGTTGCAGAAGAAATGATGAATAAGATTGGCATCAGCAAAGAAGACATATCAAAGGGCGGCGTTGGCGATATGGACGAAAAAATCTGGGCTGCATACCCTGACAAGAAGCTGTCCGGAAGCATAAAGAAAATGGCCGCAGATCTTGAAATCGGGGAAATGACCTTAAATGATATAATTGCAGAAATGAAGAAGCCGGCAAGAGACCCCAGAGAAGATGCACCACCTGTAATCTTCAGAAACGACGTAAGGTCCTTCGAAGACCTGAAGCTGGATATGGAGCTGACAGGGACAGTCAGAAACGTTGTAGACTTTGGCGCATTTGTTGACATCGGAGTAAAACACGACGGCCTGGTGCACATTTCACAGCTGAGCGATAAATTCATCAAGCATCCTATGGATGTAGTAGCAGTAGGAGACACAGTTAAGGTAAAAATAATAAGCATTGACACGGACAAGCAGAAGGTTGGCCTGACAATGAGGGGGCTGAAATAGCATGAAAATAAACACTATCATTTTCGATTTTGACGGAACTGTGGCGGATACTAACGGTATGGTCGTAAACTCCTGGTTTCACACCTATGATGTGCTGGGAGTAGATAGGCCGGATGAAGAGGTAATTTTCAAAACCTTTGGTGAACCGCTGCATATCAGCATGGAAAAGGCTTTTCCACAGGTTCCCGTTGACCGGTCGGTGAGCATATACAGAGCAAATATGGAAGCGATTTTCGCCGATCAGGTTGCAGCATTTCCGGGAATGGCAGAGCTGATTAAGGAGCTGAAGGCAAGAGGCTATAAGGTGGGCATTGCAACCTCCAGAGCATCAAAGACCACAAATATCGGGTTGGACAAGTTTGGAGTTATACCTTACCTGGATGCGGTGGTAACTATGGAAGACACCACCAAGCATAAGCCGGATCCGGAGCCTGTGCTCATATCCCTGGATAAGCTGGGATCAAAGGCTGAAGAGTCTTTGATGATTGGAGACAGCATGTTTGACATTAAATGTGCTCACAATGCGGGAGTGAAAGCTGCACTGGTTTCGTGGGCTCTGGCAGTCTCCGAGGAGGAGATGAATGGACCTGACGGACCGGAATTCTTCCTGGAAAAGGCAGAAGATCTGTTGACTTTGTTGGAGAAAGAAAATGCTTAACATTTACTATGGCAGAGAAAGCATAGACAAGGAAAAATTCATATATGAGAGTATAGGTAAAACGGAGAACACTCTGGTGCTCGTACCGGATCAGTATACTCTTGAGGCGGAAAAGGAGGCATTTCACATCTTGGGTGGGGAATGCCTTATGAATATGGAGATTTTGAGCATTTCCAGGCTGGGAAGCAGGATTCTGAAGGGACAAGGCTCAGCGGGAAAGACTTTTATAGACAAGTACGGAAGGCACATGCTTCTTTCACACATCATGGGTGAGCTGGAGAGCAGTCTTCAGGTTTTTAGAGGCGTAAGCAGGAAAAACTCATTCATCGAAATGGTGAACAACTTTATTTCTGAGATGAAGCAGTACAATGTATCCCCTGAAGCACTTGCTCAGATAGAGACGTCTTCGGGCGATGGCATTCTGGCCATGAAGCTGAAGGACTTGAGGCTCATATTTGAAAAGTATGAGGAGAAAATCAAAGACAATTATACGGATACTGAGGATTACATTGAGCTGTATAAGGATAAGATAGGCGAGACAGATTTTATAAAAAACAGCACCGTCTGGATATACGGCTTTGACAGTTTTGCACCAAAGGCAGTTTCTGTTATCGGACAGCTGATGGTTTATGCCAGGAACGTCAATGTGGTTCTGACCTATGATGAAAACTGTCTGGACGAAGATATTTTTACCCTTTCTGCTATTGTGATGAAAAAACTGGAAGAAGAGGCCTGTGCGCTGGGAATTGACCACAGAAGAACCCAAATTGATGACAGTTTTTTACTGAAAAAAAACAATTTTGCCCTGGAAACCGTAGAAAAGCAGCTGTTTGCCATAACCAAAAGTCCCTGCAGCAATACTGAAGGCCTGACCCTTGTGGAATCGGCAAATCCATATAACGAGGCGGAATCCGCAGCCTCGTATATACTTCATCTGGTGCGGGATAAAGGTTTGAGATACAGAGATATTGTGGTAATCTGCGGAGACATAGAAAAACGGGCATCTATAATTAACAGAGTATTTGCCGAATACGGGCTGGACATGTTCGATGACAGGAAGCGTTCCGTTCTGAACTCTCCAATTGCCATCTATGTTGTTGCATTGCTGGAGTG
>JAQXLM010000027.1 GCA_029012125.1 Eubacteriaceae bacterium
CCCTCGCAAATAGGCGCAGCGCGGTCATTAAAATTTTTTTCTCGGTGTCAGCCATGTTTAGTTCCTCCAAAGCGTATGTGCTTGTATTTATGTTTCGATGTTTGTGAACGGTCGTTCAAATCATATCCAGCAATTCATCAATATCTTTTTTTATAAGCGGAGACATGCTGTCCTTGTACTTCGATACATCAATCTTTTCAACCTCTGACTTTATGACTTCATGCAGCTCCGGCCTGTAAAGAATTACTTCATGCAAAGCCGTAAGGTACTGTCTTACAACTGTTGGCTTTTCATCGTGAAGCAACGCAAGCATGCCGAGCATGGCATTTCAGCTTTCCCTCTTCATCCCATCTTGCCTGTGCACAGCATAACACAAAGCCTCGTGTTCTCACATAAGAGCTTTTGGCTGTCAAAAGCCCGGCGAATCCATCGAAGAAGGAATAATATTCGTCTGATGCGGCAGACTTTGCCGAGATTTCTTTCGATAATGCATAAGCCTTTCTGTCGTCCTTATCCTGCAGTGCTTCTATAATAACTGTCTTTTCCGACATATCCGTCATCTGATCTTCTCCCTTTTACAGAATGATTTCACCCCACTCCGCTTCCTTAAATCCAACAAGAACCTTATCTCCGGTGACAAGAATCGGGCGTTTCACAAGCATTCCGTCTGTGGCCAGCAGTCTCAGCTGCTCGTCCTCGCTCATTGACGGCAGCCTGTCCTTTAGCTTCATTTCCTTGTAAAGGAGGCCGCTGGTGTTAAAGAATTTCCTGAGGGGCAGTCCGCTTTTCTCATGCCATTCCTTTAATTCGTCATATGTAGGTTTTTCATCGGCAATATGACGCTCTGTATATTCTACGTTATGCTCATCCAGCCATTTCTTTGCCTTCCGGCAGGTTGAACATTTTGGGTAACAAATAAATTTCATAGGTTTTTCCTCCTGATTTTCTTAAATAATTTTTTTCTTTCAATTGAAATAATCATATCTAGGTTATAATGCGCTTTATCAGAGCAACCGTCTCAACATGTATAAAGACTACCCTGATGATAACCCTACATCAATAAGTGAGTCTTAACGCTCGTTGCAGGATGGAAGTTTACAAAATAAATGATGTCTTAGAATGCATGTCAAAGCCAGATTATTAGCATAATTATTCATACAACTTGGGATTCCTTAGCAGTTTAATTATTATTACAAGGGAAGTAAATACCTCTAAAACATACACACCTATCAATACTATAGGCATAATTTCAACTTCTGCAAGGCTACCGCTGAGCAATATGTAATCCCAGAGAGAATGGAAAATTATAGGGAACAGTATTTTTCGCGTATCCAAATACATGGCTCCTAAGAACACTCCCATAACAAAGGTTGAGCCAAGCTGCCCCATTAGCTCGGAGACTGACAGGCCTCCTATAACATTTAGTAAATGTAATGCACAAAACAGCACTGAAGACAGCAGTATGGCAAGAAGGGGATTCATCTTTTTTGCCATTGTACCAAGCAATATCCCTCTGTACATGCCCTCTTCAGCTATTCCAATCAGAGCAGTATCTATTATCAGTATAACAAATGCTAAATCAGGACTAAATCCTGTGACAATTGAATATAGTCCAAACCCGACCACAGGTATGAACAAAGGTGCTGAAAATACATAACCCGGCTTGCTTTCTGAGTGCAAGGTTAATTCATTTTTATTTTTTATACCGTAGTACAAAACCAATACCGCTAATATAAACATAAACGGCAAAAACTTCCTGCTGAACTCTGTTGAATTATATGGAGTATTTAAGAAATGATTACAGATAAAAAGTCCTGCTCCCATTATAATCATATACGCTGTTAATAAAATATAGTTTTTCTTCATATATAACCTCCTCGTATGAAGTGACCTCTTGTCGGGTGTTTTGTGAGATCAAAAGTATTTCTATACTTAGAGTTGCTTCTCAGAAATTGAAATAAGGGCAATCCGAGACTGTGAAAGTTTTTCTGTAAATTAGCCTTCTATGGTAATTAGATAGCTTGGACACTCGCATTTCAGCAGGTGCCTTGCTTGCTGACAATATAAACTAACATTCAAAAAATGTCAAGGGCTCCTTCAGCTTTTCGTAGGAGTCCTTGCTTATCTCTTGGTTAGTTTAGGATGGTATTCGCCCCTCGTACATTACTGCAAATTCTCCGTAAACCTTGCCCCAGTTTCTCAGCGGCAGGTACCATTTCTTAGTAGCCTGCAGGGTTGAAAGATAGAGGGCTTTCA
>JAQXLM010000028.1 GCA_029012125.1 Eubacteriaceae bacterium
TGGAACAGTTTTCCTCAATGGAAAACTCCGGCATGACAATCATTATCGGCACAGTAGATGCATCCATGTCGTGGACACAGTTTTTTAAAAACATTCCCGTTGCCCTTATAGTCTGTATTCTGCTTTTCGGAGGTACTCTGACAAATGAATTGCAAAAGGGAACCCTCATTCCTCTATTGACTAAAGGTCTGTCAAGATGGAAAGTGGTTTGTATCAAAGGAATCAATATTATTCTGCTGTGGACGGCAGGGTATTGGCTGTGTTACGGAATAACCTGGTTTTACACAGGCTACTACTGGGATAATGACATTATGGAAAATCTGATTGCTGCGGCACTGTTCTACTGGATTTTTGGAATAATGATACTGACCCTGATGATTTTGTTCTCGTCAATGGCATCATCCATGGGCGGGGTTGCAATAGGTGTCGGTGGAGTCTACTTCGCCATGACCCTTTCCGGCATGGTTCCCAAGGTTGCGTCGTACCTCCCTACCTATCTGACTTCATCATCAAAGCTGCTAGCCGGAGACGACCCTGAGCTCTACAAATATGCCCTTGGGACAGCATTGGGCATTGCCATTGTAAGCATGGTCGGAGGATGTCTGATTTTTAATAAAAGAAATGTGTAATTAAAGATTATATCATTTACAAAAATGGAAATATATCCTATAATTGGGGGTGCGAGTTTTAGTATTATATGATGTTTTAGGAGAAAGAACAGGATGAAAATTTTAAAAAAAGATGCGGTTTACTTTGCATCTCTGCTTCTGGTGGGAGTAATTGCCCTTTGGTCAGTAGTGTTTAACGCTAATTTCACCAATGTAGCTAACACAGTTTTCTCATTTTTGACAAATGGCTTTGGATGGCTTTACCTTTCCGCAATGCTGGTATTCTTCATTTTCATAGCCTATATCGGCTTTGGAAAATTCGGTAGAGTAAGACTTGGAAGTGACTATTCCAGACCGGAATATAAGAACCTGACCTGGTTCGGTCTTCTCTTTGGCTGTGGAATGGGTGTCGGACTGGTATTCTACGGAGTTGCAGAACCTTTGACCCACTATCTGTACCCTCAGAGAGGCATTGCACCATATTCACAGGCAGCGGCTGACTTTGCCTTTGAAAACTTTTTCGTACACTGGGGTGTGCTGCCATGGGCAAATTATGCGGTAGTAGGTCTGGCACTGGCATATTTCATGTATCGTAAGGACAAGACAGGTCTTATAAGCTCCATGCTTGAGCCTCTCATCGGTAAAAAATTGTCTGAGGGATGGCTGGGTAAGCTTATAGATATTCTGGCGGTTTTCGCTACAGTTGCAGGTGTTGTTACATCTCTTGGACTGGGCACACTGCAGATAAGCGCAGGCCTGAACACCTTATTCGGGATTCCGAAAACTCTTACTGTGGAAATAATCATCATTCTGGTCGTTTCGGTTATTTATATTTTTTCGGCAGTTTCAGGTATAGATAAAGGCATTGCAATTATTTCAGACACAAACATATATGTGGCAATGGGTCTTCTGGCAGTATGCTTTATAGTAGGACCAAAAGTGGAAATTCTCAATACCTTTGTAAACGGTATGGGTGACTACATAGCCCACTTTTTCTCAACTGCACTGGAAATTAACTCATATTCAAGTAATGAATGGCTTGGAGGATGGAGACTCTTCTACTGGGCATGGTTTATTGCATGGGCGCCTTTCGTTGGTGTGTTTGTAGCACGTATTTCCAAGGGAAGAACCATACGTGAGTTCGTATTGGGAGTGTGCCTGGTACCGACTGTTGCCTCCTGCATATGGGGTTCAGTATTCGGAAATCTGGGAATCAACCTTGCAGAGAAAGGGGTTCTATCCATAGAGGCTCTTGAGAAGGCAGTAGCAACTCCTGAGGTTGGTCTTTTTGTCGTATTGCAGCAGTATCCACTTGGAAATATATTATGCATAGTAGCTATTATCTCACTGTGTGCTTTCTTCGTAACATCAGCCAACTCCGGCGTGTTCGTACTTTCCATGCTTACATCCAGAGGTGATCAGAATCCATCCAATAATAAGAAGATTATCTGGGGCGTAATACAGTCAGTAATGGCTATAGGTCTTATGATGGCAGGGGGACTGAAACCCCTTCAGACCATTTCACTTGCGGCAGCGTTTCCATTCATATTCATTATGATTGGGGCATGTCTTGCACTGCTGAAAGCATTGCGTCAGGAGAGACGTGAAAAGAACGCTGCAAAAGCCAAGAAACAGGCTACAACAAGTGCCAAGGGTAAGAAAGATAAAATAGAAAGCAAAGAGGTGGCAGGAACGAAATAGTTCTGTGGCCTAAAACTTAAACAGGTGTAATGTATGGCAGATACCCGAAAGTATCTGCCATATTTGACTTTTTGTCCTTGTTTGAAGATGAGCTTTACGATACAATGATGGAAGAGATATTTTAAATGGGCTTTGATCCTGAAAGGGAGGAAGAGATGGACAATATGATTATCAGACATGTGAAAGTTGAAGATGTTGCTGAGCTGGCAAGAATTGAGGCAGCATCCTATCCGGAGGCAGAGGCAGCTTCTGAAGAAAGCATCAGAAGCCGAGTTGAAAGCTTTCCTGAGTGTTTTTGGATTCTTGAGAATGATGGTGAAATCCTCGCCTTTATAAACGGAATGGTGACGGATGAAAGAGACCTGCGAGATGAAATGTACGACCATGCCGAAATGCATAAGAAGGATGGAAAATGGCAGATGATTTTTTCCGTTGTAACCGCACCGGAGCATCGCAGCAAAGGTTATGCCGGCATGCTGATGAAACAGGTCATTGAGGACAGCAAAGGCAAAAGAGACGGTATAGTTTTGACATGTAAGGATCGCCTCCTTGGCTTTTACGGTCAGTTTGGATACGAAAATGAAGGCGTATCTGTATCAACTCACGGTGGTGCAGTCTGGTATCAGATGAGACTGGTGTTTTAGAATTAATGATATAAGGGAAAAGGAGAATGGAAAAATGAATGTAAGAGAGCTGGAACCGAAGAAGGTGTTTGGATTTTTTGATGACATCAGCAGAATTCCAAGAGGTTCATACAACACAAAACAGATCAGCGATTTTCTTGCTGACTTTGCAGCCGGGAGAGAACTGAAGTATGTTCAGGATGAACTGAATAATGTCATTATATATAAAAATGCTACAGAAGGATACGAGAATGCACCGGTTATCATTCTTCAGGGCCATATGGATATGGTTTGCGAAAAGGTTGACGGATGTACCAAGGATATGACCAAAGAAGGAATTGATCTGGCAGTGGATGGGGACTGGCTTCACGCAGTAGATACAACTCTTGGTGCCGATAACGGTATCGCTGTTGCAATAATGCTTGCAATCCTGGATTCTGATGACATTAAGCATCCTGCACTGGAATGCGTATTTACAGTGGATGAAGAAACGGGACTGGAAGGAGCAGAAGGTCTGGACGAATCACTGCTGAAGGGAAGAATCATGATTAACCTTGACTCAGAGGACGAGGGAATCTTCTCTGTAAGCTGCGCAGGCGGCATAACTGCAGAAGCAGAGATTCCTGTAACAAGAACTGCAGCAGAAGAAAAGGCCTACATGATTACCATAGAAAACCTGCTGGGCGGACATTCCGGCATTGAAATCAATAAGGAACATGCCAACGCTAATGTGGTTATGGGTAGAGTACTAGACTATCTGGCACAGACATCGGCGTTAAACCTTGTTTCTGCAGCCGGAGGAAGTGCAGACAACGTAATATGCAAAAAATGCGAGGCAGTAATCTGTACAGAGGCTGAGGACATTATTGAAAAAGTTGGAGAAATGCAGAAAATCCTTTCTGCCGAATATCACACCTCGGATCCTGATATCTCGGTATCATGTGTGGAAACAACTGCAGAAGAGATGCTGACCGTAGAGAGCACAGGAAAGGTAATAAGTTACCTGCTGATGGCACCTAACGGCGTGGAGAATTTCAGCATGGACATTGAAGGTCTGGTTGAGACAAGCCTGAACCTGGGAGCACTGAATATCAATGAAAAAGCTATGACCGCTCTTTACGCAATCAGAAGTTCAGTTAAAACGCGCCAGGATTACGTATGCCGCAAGCTGGATACAGTAGCAAAGGCTCTTGGCGGTTCAGTAGACTTCAGACTGTATTATCCCGGATGGGAATACAGACCGGATTCGCCGATAAGAGATTTATGCGTCAAAGTTTACAAAGACCAGTATGGCCGCGAACCGGAAATTGTTGCACTCCATGCAGGACTGGAATGCGGATTCTTTGCCGGAAAGCTTGGTGATGATTTTGATGCCATATCTATCGGACCTGACATGCCGGGCGTACACACCCCTGATGAAAAGGTATCGATCTCCTCAACACAGCGTTTATGGAAGCATATCTGCGGTATTCTTGAAGAGGCAAAGAACTTATAAGGCAAGGGTGAGAATATGTTGAAGGAAATATCCATAACTGAAATAGAAGATTTTAAAGTGGGTAATGCGGAGGATGCCGAAGGAGGGACAGGCTGTACTGTGCTGATTTGTCCCAAAGGCGCTACTGCAGGGGTAGATGTTAGAGGGGGAAGTCCCGCATCAAGAGAAACTGAACTGCTGCATTCTGTGAATACGGTTCAGGAAATAAACGCTGTAATGCTATCCGGAGGAAGTGCTTTCGGACTTGAGGCCGGTGACGGAGCAATGCAGTTCCTCAGAGAAAAAGATATAGGATTTCAGACCGGTTACGGAAAGGTTCCTATTGTCTGTGGCGCATCCCTGTTTGATCTGGCTGTAGCCTCTAATACAGCCTTTCCCGATAAGGCTATGGGATATGAAGCCTGCCGCAGTGCATACAGCCAACTACCCCCAAAGGAAGGCTGTCACGGAGCAGGTACCGGCGCTACAGTGGGAAAGATTGCGGGTCCGGAAACATGCATGAAGAGCGGACTGGGCATATTTGCCACTCAGCTGGGTCAGGTTAAGGTAGGCGTAGTTGTGGCATTAAATGCTCTTGGAGACATTATTGACTATGACAATAAGGAGATAATCGCAGGTCTGATGACTCCGGAAAAGGACGGATTTGCAGACACGGTTCAGCATTTGTACAGTGACATAGAACACCCTAGAGATCTGTGGAAGGGCAACACTACCATAGCATGTGTAATAACCAATGCCAGACTGACTAAACCACAGTGCAACAAGCTGGCTTCCATAGCTCACAACGGTTTTGCACAATCCATACGCCCTGTACACTCTACAGCAGACGGAGATACGATTTTCCTTATGGCCTCCGGACAGGTAGAAGTAGGAGTTGACGCGCTGGGAGCTTTGATAACTGAATGCACTGCGCGAGCAGTCAACAAAGCAGCCAGAGCCGCAGAGCCTGCATACGGACTGAAAGCGGCCGTGGATTTCAAATAAACGATGTAATGGTCAAAACATAAGGAGAAATATTAGTATTATGAAAAGAAAGATTACAGTATTGCTGATGGCAGTAGTAATGGTTTTTACTATATTGCCTTTTAACATGGATGAAGCACATGCCTATGATGTGGGCTTCACGGGAAAAGACTGCACAAGCAGCAGCATAGCAGCCTCAACCATCGACTATATTACAGCAAAGTATGAGCTGTTCAGTAAATGGAAAGGCAGCGGACAGTGTTACGGATATGCAGAGAAGATAAACAGCCTTCTCGCATCAGAAACCACAACCATTAAATGTAAGAAAAAATGGAATAAGACGAATATTAAGGACCTGCTGGTTGGAATCAAAGCAGGTGCCCACGTTAGAATTGAGAGTCCTTCCAGAAATTTCTACCACTCAATCGTAATTCTGAAATGTACGGAGAAGGAGGTAATCTGGACCGACGGCAACTACGACTATAACAACGGAATCAGATATACAAGGCAGTCATTCCAGAGCTTCGTTGACTTCAGAAACGACGGCAAAACCTACATCACCTCGGTAAAGAAGGTGAAGACCTACAAGTATCACAAGGTTCCTCTGCTGGCATCAAAGATTAAAAACACGAAGGTAGCTTTGTACTGGACAAAGACTAAGGATGCAACCTCATATAAGGTATACAGAGCAACAAGTGAAAACGGAACCTATAAGAAAATTGCAACAACCACAAATCGCTACTACATAGACAATGACTCTCCAATCGGTAAAAAACGATACTACAAGGTTGTGGCAGTAAAGAAATCAGGCAACGTAAAGAGTAACATTACAAGCGGAACCAGAAGATTGCCAAATCCAACCAATGTACGGGTAGGCAACTCAGAAGTATCAGGAAAGATCAAGCTGAGCTGGAATAAGGTTACAGGAGCAGATTCATACAAGATTTACAGATATAGTGACAGCAAGAACAAGTATGTACTGATTAAGACTACTACAAA
>JAQXLM010000029.1 GCA_029012125.1 Eubacteriaceae bacterium
GCAAGTATTAATGTCATGGATGAAGCCGCGACGCATATGGCTCCGCTTATAAAGCAGAAGGTCTTACGGCTTGTTCCGTTAGATTTTTTCAATTTTGTATCCAATTCCCCACACCACCTTCAAATATTTTGGATTTTTTGGATTGATTTCAATTTTTTCTCTAATCCTTCTTATGTGTACAGCAACTGTATTTTCAGGGTTGTATGCAGGCTCATTCCACACAGCTTCGTAAATCTGTTCCATGGAAAAAACTTTGCCGGCGTTTTCTGTGAGCAGTCTGAGTATTCCGAATTCGATAGGAGTTACGGTAACGTATTCCCCATCTACCTTAACCGTTTTCTCCGTGTCATCGATTTCAAGTCCCCCTGTCTTGAAAACTCCGGTCTTCTTTTCCAGACTTCCCAGATCCATGTATCTTCTCAGCTGTGATTTAACCCTGGCAATCAGCTCCAGTGGACTGAAAGGTTTAGTTACATAGTCGTCTGCCCCCACATTCAGACCTGTAACCTTATCGTAGTCCTCTGACTTTGCAGAAAGCATAATGATAGGAATGTTATTCTCTTCTCTCAGCTTCATGGTGGCCTGAATTCCATCCATCTTAGGCATCATCACATCCATAATGATAAGATGTATCTTTTCCCTTCTTACAATGTCCAGAGCAGCTACCCCATCAAATGCCTTGAACACTGTGTACCCCTCATTTCTAAGATAGATTTCAATAACTCCTGCTATTTCCTTGTCATCATCACATACTAATATGTTCATTCTGCAAGTTCTCCTTTCCCTTTTCATCTACAATACTAAATCCAAAATATTACGAATAGGCTAATGGGTTTCTTAACAAATTATTAAGAAACCCATCTGACTGACTATTTATTTACAATTTCCTGTAATACCGCATTAGCAACAGGTGCAGCCACCTGACTTCCGTATCCGCCGTTTTCAACGCATACGATAAAAGCATACGGGTTCTTCTCATTTTTGATGAAACCTGAGAACCAGGCATGAGGTTCTCGTCCCTCAACCTCAGCAGTTCCGGACTTGGCGTAAATGTCAAGACCCGGGAAATTATATTCGTAGTAGGTTTCTACCACGTTATTTTTCATCATATCAGTTAACTGCTCAGCTGTGTCCTCGTCCAGCATCTCCGTAGTTTCCTTGGAAGACACGGTTTTCATAAGAAGTCTTGGCGTTACTGCCACTCCCTTATTGGCTATGGCTCCCATATATACCATCATGGAGCAAGGGTTTACCATATCCTGATACTGTCCGATTCCTGCCCAGGAAAGATTCAGCGGTACGTCAGTAAACTCAAAGGAACCTGCAATATTACCGATTCCGTCAATATCGTATTCCCTCGTCAGACCTAATCTTTCAACATATTCTTTCATGAGAGTCGGACCTATCTTCTGGGTCAGTTCGGCATATGCACAGTTACAGGACTTTGCCAGTGCACCGTAGAAATCCACTGTACCGTGAGCCTGAACACAGGTTATAGGTTCATCGTTAATGTACGATTTACCCACACAGGTATAGCTCCACGAGTCCAGATTGTCCAGATTATCTATTGCGGCAGCCGTTGTAACCAGTTTGAATATGGATCCCGGCGGAAGCTTTGATGAAAGGAACTTGTTCAAATACATTCCTGACACCGTATCGTCTCCTCTCTCATGAGTAGCCGGATCAAAGGACGGCGTGCTTACCATGCATACGATTTCTCCTGTTTTATAATTGTATACTCCGACACACCCGTTTCTGCCACCCAGGGCCTGATATGCGGCCTTGCAGGCATCTGCATCAATAGTAAGCTTAAGATCGTTCCCCTTTCCCGTCAGGCTGTAAGTTCCGGTAAGTACATTGTATCCCACAAGCTTATCGGCATATGCGCTCAACGCACCTGTGGAAATATTTCCATCCATGTCTCCAACAGCATGTACCGTAGCCTCTCTTATGAGGTAATCCTCGTTGTATCGGGAATCCTCATCTGTATTGTCGCAGAGAACAGTTCCGTTTCTATCGTAAATTCTTCCCACACACAGACGACCTTCTGTGTATATGCTCTGGTTTGCATAAAAAGTTGCCCAGTCGTCTCCGTATGCGAAAAATCTGTAAACGAATATGCACAGTCCCAGAAGCAGAACTGCAGCAAAGGTAAGGCAGATCAAAGCTCTTTTTTCAAGTCTTTTCATTAGTGCTTACCCCCTTTGTCGAAGAATCCTCTTTTCTTCGTTTTTTCCTTTTTCATAGGCTCTTCTATTGGTTTCTGAGCCCTGTCCGACAGACTGATAGCGAAGCTGGCGTTCTGTCTGGTATCTGCCGCCTTGAGGAATGCAAGCAAGCCCCATGATGCAATCATGCTTGTTCCGCCACATGAAACGAATGGGAATGTAACTCCTGTCAAAGGAAACAGATCTACCGATCCGAAAACGTTCAATATGGTCTGGAACAAGAACATGGACATTGCCGAACATGCGGCAATTGTGTAATATGTGGATCTGCCTGCCCATACGGATTTAACCGCGAAAACAGACAGAGTTATTATTGCCAGAACTGCAAGTAGTGCGATGATCAGTCCCCATTCTTCAGACAGGAGTCCGAATACCAGGTCCGTCTCAGAGGCAGGTACCGTATTCAGCCATCCCTTTCCGGCACCTACACCGATTAATCCACCACTGGATGCAGCCGACATAGTTCTTGTCTGCTGATATCCGGTAGTGTCGGCAAATTCCCACACGTGTCCCCATGCGGAAAACCTGTCTGCGATATATGATTTGAATTTCAAAACCATTAGGCCACCGACAAAGGCAACCCCGACAATCAGTATCAGCTTTGTAAAATCACCGCTTCTCAGGAATGAAATAACCAGGAATGTAACAAAGAATACAATTGCTGTTCCAAAATCTCCCATCAGCGCAAGACAGCAGAAGCAGAAGCCGGAAAAAATCATGAATATCAGTGAGTTCTTCTTTTCCAGAAGCTCGTCCAGGGATGCGGAACCTGCCCAGATAAAGGCAAGCTTCACAAATTCAGACGGCTGAAATGACAAGCCCCCTATAACAACCCAGTTGCTGGCTCCAAATCTTGTTGTAGCAAACAGAAGGTTGAATAAAAGCAGTGCCGCAGCACCTATATACATCATATTCCTTATGGATTTTGCTCTGTTCAGATTACGCAGAAAGGCACACATGCAAAAGAACACGCCTACGCCTATTACTATTGCAATAAACTGCTTCAAAACACCCTCAGGAAATTTGGTAGCTGTAACTGCAAGACTCAGAGTCGACAGGAAGAATGCAATGGTTTCCATTTCAAAACCCTTCCTCTTCATGCTTCTTAGAAACAGAACATATCCCCACATCAAAGCACACAGCCCTACGAAGGAAATGGTGATTGACGGTACAAAATCATCTCCCAGTGAAATAGCCAGCTGCATAAGTGCAAGCATCTGAAATACCGAAAGAGCCACAAGGGATGTCCACGGAGACAGCATGATGGTATCCATCTTCCTCATCTCTGTGTTGTTTCTACGTTCTTCCAGGCTAATCGGAAACAAGGTGCAGGTTGACATGCCAAGAAGAAGCTGATCTCCCGGTCTGACCTCCACACGTGCATCGGTATCTACCGTTCTTCCGTTAAGCATGGCTCCGTTCTTGGAGCCTAAATCTCTATACATCCAACGTCCATCGTCATCTCGCGACAATGTTCCGTGTATTCTGGATATACCCGGATCCTCCAGGGTAATATCACTTTTCTTTCCCCTGCCGATAATGTTCTCCCAGTGAGTTATGGGGATATTGGTTTCAGGCTCCACATGCAGGTATGCAAAAACCTCCGATGGACTTGAGGATCTGAGCAAAGACCAAATTGACTTTACGATGATAAAAAGAGCAAGGATAATGAATATCCACCTTGCTAAGCCCGTAAAAAGTCCGCCTGCAGCCTGACCGCTCTCCGCCATCTCACTCCAGCTTTCCAAAAATGCAGGTACATGCAGCTGAATTCCCGAAAAAAACTCCTTTATGCTTCCCAATAAATTCTCCATATAATACCTTTCTAAATATAGAATCCGCCGCTTACGCCCAGAACCTGTCCCGTAACATAGTCAGCTTCATCGCTTCCGAGAAAGAATATAGCCTTAGCTACATCCTCACCACGACCGATTCTTCCCAATGGTACCTCTTCTATCAACTGATTTATAATATCGTCGCTATATTCGCGACACATATCCGTATCTATTACTCCCGGTGCAACTACGTTAACTCGCACTCCGGAAGGGCCAACCTCCTTTGCCAGACTTTTTGCAAAACCGATAAGAGCCGCCTTGGTTGTAGAGTATCCGACTTCGAAAGAGCCCCCTGTCTCTCCCCACATAGATGATACCAGTACGATACTGCCCCTTCCTTCACTTATCATTTCAGGCAAGGCGTATTTAGCGGTGTACATTGCTCCGTTAAGGTTGGTTTCAGACAAGCGGTGCCATTCCTCGTCGGTCATATGAGTAAACAGACCACTTTCACTGATGCCTGCGTTACACACTACCACATCAAAGCTTTTAACGCCCAAATACGTTCTGGCTGCTTTGATGCTTTCCTTAAGGGTGTCTCTGTCAGTTACATCACATCGTAATGCCAGTGCTCCTGTTTCCTCTGACACCTTCATTGCCGCCTGATCCTGTTCCTTATACAGGAACGCCACCTGATAGCCTCTATCGGCAAATAGTCTTACGGTTGCCGCTCCTATTCCTCTGGAGCCTCCCGTTATCAAAGCTGTTTTACTCATTGAAACCTTCCTGAAACACTTCAATTATGCATTTAATTTCGCAGCTGCCTCTGCACCGGTCATTCCTACTTCTATTCCCAGTTTTGCAGCTTCAGGTGTAACTGCCTTTACAGGATTTGCAAGAATGTCCTCAAAAGTACTTCCGCCTACTACCGCAGCCGCATCTCCAAACTGCTCTGCCAGTGGCTGATTCAGATATCCACACATAATGTATCCTTTTTCGCACAGGATAACGATCATGTTTGGATGTCCTTCTCCACCCGGCGCAACCATTCTGACTCCCTGTACCTTTTTACCTTCTATTTCCAGCATTTCAATATTAATCATTTTATCTCTTCCTTTCACTTAATCTGTTAAAAAATTATCTTTCAACGGTATATTATATCACAGCGCTTTTGTTTTTACAAATACCCATCTTTATGATATACTTTATTGCAGTCAAAGGAGGGGTCAAATTTGTTTAAATACTTTTGGGAAACCAGCAATTCCATTCCTGAGGGACATGGCTTTGATGCCTACGGACCGCTACACTTCGGATGGATTGCCTTCTTTATAGCAACTGTTGCAGTACTTGGCATCGTCTTTAGACGATTAAATGAAGTTCAGAGAGACAGATTTCTGAAAATACTGTCTCTGCTTATTTTCGCTGACGAGCTGGGAAAGTACTTTCTTGTATTCTACGGTCACCATCCGTTGTTGCCGTATCTGCCTCTCCATGTGTGCAGTATCAATATTTACGTCATACTCTGCCATGCATGGTTTGTAAAATCTGAGAAAGTAAAGGAAATAATCGATAATGTGCTGTATGCACTTTGCATGCCTGCTGCTCTGGCGGCAATACTATGTCCTACATGGACCAGCCTGCCTATAACATCATTTATGCACATTCACAGCTTTACGGTACATATCATGCTTTTCCTCTATCCAATGCTTCTGCTATGCGGAGGAATGAAACCTCGTTTCAGCCTGTTAAAAAAAGCTATCCCCGTTATGGTGGTAATAGCTTCGCTGGTGTTCTGCTTCAATAAAATTTTCGATACTGAATTTATGTTTCTTAACGGTGCAGGTTCAGGAAATCCGCTGTCATTCTTCGAAGGGTTATGGGGCAACCCGGGATACCTTGCTTCCATTCCCCTTCTGTTCGGTGCACTTTGGCTCATAATGTTCGGAATTCCTTATCTGTTCGGAAGATTACATGTGAAAAAAGCTGCATAAGTAATGGAGGCAGTCCCTGTTTGGACTGCCTCCATTGATTAAGATGAAAGTATTAATGTTTATTTCTTATATTGTTACGTCGTCAGAATCTCATCGAGATCACAGGTCTTCAGCTGTTCACTGCTTCCGATTACACATACCCCACAAGTCTCATAGGTTCTTCTAATCTGAGCAGCAAGTTCAACCAGATCTGAAGATTTAGTATTCAGCATCTGGTGAAGCAGCATCTCACTGTATTCTTCAGTCTCTTTCATAAAATAGTTGGCATCTGCCTTCATTCCCTTTGCCCTAGGTGTCAAAAGAGGTGAAACATCTGATATGGCTCCGATAATGAATCCGCTTATATCATCGTTCTCCTTTCCGAATTTTTCCAGGAAGTCGGCCATATTTTGGTACACCTGAATAGAACGGTCTGCAGAAGGATCTCTATATGAATAGCTTGTTGCTGTTCCGTCCTGCTTAATGCTGAATCCTGTTCCATAGGCACCTCCCTGAACCCGGACCGAATTCCAAAGATATGCAAAGGTTAAAATCTTTGATGCTATTCTCATGCTTCCGTCGAATTCATCATATCCATCCAGCACACCTCCTGCACATGCAAAAGAAATATCCGCCGGAATAGAAATACCTTCTCGCCTTGGTCCCCATGGCTTTATAACAGATTCCAATTCCCGTCGAAGGCCCTTTGAAGGTAGATCAGCATACAGACGGGATGCCACAGTCTTCAGCATTTCACTGTTGCCTCCTGTAAGAGTCAGCGTCAGCCTGTTGGTGCAAACGATTTCTTTCAGGAGCTGTGAAATCCTCAAGCTTAGCCTCTGCCAGTCCCAGTTTTCCTCCTGACTGCACAGCCATCTGTAATAGGTGTAGCCACCGGAACACTCTCCGGAAACACCCGCTGCACTGTTCTGAGCAGCCAGCCTGCCGACTCCAATAGAAGAGCCTCCCATTATAATTGACTGAAGCTGCTTAGTCTTTAGTTGTTTCAGAATATCCAGAGCCGTCGTTTCATCATCAAAGCATGTTCTTGTCAGTATTTCCGTTATAAGCTCAACTGCTCTGTCTATGTTATGCTCCAGTGTACCAAAAGTCACTCCAAGCTTTATTCTGCATTTTTCTCTATCATTTCTCACCATATATGTGGAAACATAGAAATCTAAATTCCCGAAGACCAGTCGAACTGCATTATCCAGTTCCGATTCATCGTAATGCTCCGTCTTCATCTTACCCAGAATGTCGGTTAGGAATGATAAGAGAGAAATATTCTCCTCATCCAAATTATCCGCGTCGAAAAACAGGGAATAATTCGTAATTCCTGAGCAGTTAATATCGTGATAAAGAAGCTTTATATTTTCATATTCCCCTTCTTCCGTAGGAAGTTCCTCCGGCTTTGGAGAAATATCTTCCGGTGATAGATGGGGCAGTAAAGCCAGCCCCTCATCTGAGTCCGTACTGTTCTGCCATTTTATCAAAGTCTCCTGAGCCTTAATTACCTTCAGGCGTTCTTTTTCAGTCCATGCTGAAACCTCAGAATTCAATCTGTGGGACTCCCTCTGACGTCTTTCCTCGCCTATGGTTTTAGATGGCTTCATCACTACCTTTGCTTTATGCTTATTGTCAAGAATCTCTTCTCGAATCAGTTGCTCAAAATAGCCATCCCTCCCTTTTTCTCTCAAAGCGTCAAAGAGATTTCCCACCTCAAGCTTTGTTATCGGATCTCCGCCGTAGAGCCAGCTGTCCAGCATCTGTATTCCGAAAATTATACCCTGAGGATTGGCACCAAAGTCACGTTCTCTTGTTCCATACTCGAATTCGGCAAGGGAAGCCTCTATAAGCTTTGGCTCTATACCTTCTTTCGCAAGTCTTTCCAGCTCAGAGTAAATCAACATTTCAATTTTCTCCTGATTATCTTCATCCAGGTTTACAGCTTCAATTTTCAGCCATTCCTGTGCAGTTCCATCATATACACCCATAGTAACCGCTTCCGCAAGCCCTTCAGAAAGAACCGCCCTGCACAAAGGCGCCTGATTGCTGCCGCAAAGTACATCTGAAAGAATGTGCATGGCTGCGATTTTTTCAATTTCAGCAAAGCCTGCAAAGACTCTTCCCCATGCAATTCGCATTCGGCCTTTCTCATCCTCATCCGGTCCCAGCTCATATGGAATCTCCTGAACACCACCATTTACCGGCTGCTGAAATTCAGGGCCGGAGACAGACTCTCCCTTTGTCATAGTACTCAGATAGTCTTCATCCAGAATTCTAAGAAGATGATTGATTTCAATATCTCCGTCAAGAAATATCCTTCCGTTTGCAGGAGAATAATACTTCCTGTGACACTCCAGAAATTGTTCATATGACAAATCAGGTATAGCTGCAGGATCACCGCCGGAGTTATGCTTATATATGGAATCGGGGAACAACGCTCTGTTAAGTGCTGCATCTTCCAGTTCATCGGCAACTGCCATCGCACCCTTCATTTCATTGAAAACTACACCTGTATAGTTTACAGTACCTTCATCATCAATTTCATAATGCCATCCTTCCTGATAGAAGATTTCGGGCTTTTCATAAATAAGCGGACAAAAAACTCCATCCAGATATACCCTCACCAGGTTGATGAAATCCTTGTCGTTTCTGCTTGAAACAGGATAAACAGTTTTATCAGGAAAAGTCATGGCATTGAGAAAGGTGTTCATGGAGCTTTTCAGCAGCTCCACAAAAGGTTCTTTGACCCGATATTTCTCTGAGCCGCACAATACAGAATGCTCAAGTATATGGAAAGCACCAGTATCATCTGATGGAAGAGTTTTGAAGGCAATTCCAAAGGTCTTGTTCTCTTCAGCTCTTTTTATCCATGCAAGCTGCAGTCCTGTTTTCTCATGTGTCATTTCAATAAGCTGGGCATCAAGTTCTGAAACCGGTCTTATTCTGTCCACTGTAAATCCATATATTTTTTCCTTTATTTTCACTATGCCTTTGCCTCCTGCTGTTTCTTCTCCAGTTCTCCTAAATATTCAACGATGGAATGAGCGGCAATATTGCCTTCACCTACAGCTTTAGCAATCTGATACGGTCTGCCTGTACAGTCTCCTGCTGCAAAGCACCCCGCCTTGTTAGTGTTCATATCTCTGTCAACTTTGATATGGGCGCCGTCGGACTCCAGCCCACGCAAAAGCGTTGCAGGCGCTACAGAATTTCGAAGGATAAACACTCCGTCTACCGGTATCTCAGAGTTGTCCGTCAGCCTGATACGTTCCACTCTGTCAGCTCCACAGATTTCCTTCATAGGCTTTTCTCCACGTACAACATTAGGCAAATCTATCTCACAATCCTTATAAGGTGTAAAGAGTATTACTTTTTCTGCAAGTTCAGAAAGGTATTCAACCTCGTGTTCGAATCTCTTGTCGCCGCAGAATACGGCAATTGTTTTTCCCTTGTACAGATAACCGTCACATGTTGCACAATAGCTTACACCACTTCCGAGCAGTTCTTCCTCTCCCGGATATCCCTTTGCAGAAGCAGCACCGATTGTAAGCAAAACAGTTTTTGCATCGTAAATATCGTTACCACCCAATACCATATATCCCTTTCCGGTCTTGGTGATTGCCGTAACCATTTTGTCCTGAATTTCTATGCCCATCTCATCGATCTGATTATGAAACATATTATTGAGTTCAGGACCGGTAACCATGGGTACTCCGGGATAGTTTGCGATTTTTTCTGATTTTTCCACTTTCCTGCTAAGCTCTGACGGGCCAAACCAGACAATGCTTTTATTATGAAGTTTCAGATTTAATGCTGCGGAAACAGCTGCCGGGCCTGTTCCAATAATTGCTACATCATACATGGTTTAATCTCCTTTTCATTCTCTAATATTCCTCGTTAAGAACTTTTTTGAACTCCTCTGCTACATACTCATCAATATACTTTATATATACATCTCCGTATGCCGTCTGCATATACTCATAAAGAGGATATTCCTTCTTCACTTCTTCTGCTGTCATACCCTCGTAGTATGGCAATCTGTTTTCGATAGATCTCTCATAGTCATCAATTGTAAGAAGCTGTCCGTTTTTCTTGGCCATATGGTTTCCGATTATTGCAGTTTTATATGCGTTTAAGGTAATCTCACGCATAATCTTGTCAAACTCATCATCATAGTCGTCAAAGTTTTCAAGCTTCCGATCTGCCAGTTCCATTATGGCAGTCACTTCCTCATCATCCATGTGGAACTCGCTGTTTTCTGAGACACATCTGCAAATCATTGCTGATGCCATATCAGCAGCCTCTCCCTCATCCAGAAGGTTATCAATCTGCCTGTCAATACAGTCTTTTCTTATGGACTTCATCTCCTCTGCAGAAAACTCCGGTATTACGTAATGCTTGATTTTTTTTATGCTGACCTTCACATCTGATTCATCTATTACTGCAGTAATATCATCTCCTGCATTTCTTCCTATGAGCATATTTTCAAGGTCTCTGTTGTAAAGTCCTTTTCCCACTGTAATCATTAACGAATTTCTGTTGTATTTTGGAATGTCAGATTGAAGATCCAGTTCCACAACATCATCTTCGCTGACGGTTTCCGCTTCAACCTGTGTGCTGCCCGCTTTCAGAGCCCGTTTCATATCCTTGTCCAGCTTTGTGTAATCAATTTCAAAACTCGGCAGATATTCCGACAGATCAAAGCTTCTGTGATCATGCAGATTAACTACTTTTGATTTAAACTCAAGATATTCAGCCATGTGACAATACTCCTTATCCGTAATAGTACTGAGTGATTTTTTCTATAACCTCTTCTTCATCCATCAGGCCAACCACAGTTTCCATAACCTGACCTTCATTTATGAACTTTACTGTCGGAACAGCATCAATCTTATTCTCTGTACCTAAAGCAGGGTAATCTGTAACATTAACCTTTACTATGTTTACGAAAGGATAGTCGCAGGTCAGCTCCTCCAATACTCTTGAAAACATCTTACATGGAACACAAGTGGTTGAATAGAAATCCACGATAACGAAACCATCACTGATTAACTCATTGTACGTCTTGTCTGTTGCTATTGAAATACTCATTTATTTTCCCCCTCTAACTTTTCTATATATTCTCTTACATACTGCTGAATTGTCCATAGATAATATGATGACGGATACTGCTTCTCGAAGGATTCACGAGGCATATATGACAGCACCTCGTCTCTGCTGCATTCATTTTGTTCCATTTCGGCCTCTATGGACCTCTCGTAATCCTCGTCGGTTGGCGTTATATTGTTTTGCTTCATCAGTTCAATTCCAATAACACCGGCCTTGTATCCTGTAAGCATAAACTCAAACATGGATTCACGTTGCTCATCAGTGGTTTCACCTGATTCAGGATATGCTTCCTTCATTGCTGCAAGAAGCTCATCACTTAGTTTTCTCTGTTCAGCCAGTTCTTCATCATCCATTTCAAAGACAGACCTGTTTATGGCAATTCCCTGAATATATCCGGCCACATCTTCCACAGTCTGCTCAGTATCATTTCTGTGCTGAATATCTATGAAGTATTGTCTCAACTCATCCACAGTGGTAACGTCCTTAATTCCAAATGAAGGAACATTTTCGTCATTAAGCTCAGGTAATATGCTTCTGTCAGCTTTGATCACCTTAACATCTACTGTGTTGCCGTCTGCAGTAACCCTTTTCCTTTCGCCCGGTTTCATGCCTATCAGCTGAGTTTCCAGTTCAGCACTGTACAGGCCCTTTCCGACCTTTACAGTTACTCTTTCCCTGTTATACTTTTTTGCGTCTGATTTGCAGGAAATGGATGCAAAGTCGCCTTCTTCAATCTGGTCTACCGTCACCAGATGCGAGTGTTTTTTTTGAACCATATTAAGATCCTTTTCCAGCTGTGCCTCATCTAACTCAAAAGGCAAAATTAAGGGCTTCAAATCTATTTCTCTGAAATCATACATTTCCAATACCTTTGATTTTACATCAATCATTACGCAGTTACCTCTCTTTTATACTGTCTGTGCTGCCAGAAAGCGCTTGAATAATTCACTCTTGTCTGATACCTCATCAAAGGAGCCGCTGGCATCTACATGCCCCTTGTCGATTACTACTATGTGGTCTGCCTTCTTTATCATTTCCATGTCATGACTTACCATAATTACGGTTCGGCCTTCCATAGCCTTAGTGATACTGTTAACAACCTCTTTTTCGTTTATTACGTCTATTCCGCTTGTGGCTTCGTCCATAATCAGATAGTCAGGCTGCTTCATCAGTATTCTTGCAACGGCTATGCGCTGCATTTCCCCACCGGAGCATTTTGCATCATAGTTGCTTATTACCGTGTCGAAACCTTTATCCTTAGTCTGGATAAAGTCATAGGCATTTGCCAGCTTGGATGCTTCGATTATTTCATCCATGGTGTAGTCTCTTTCAATACCGTAGGCAATGTTTTCCGTTATGGTGCCTTTGATCATCTGGTCTCCCTGGAAGAGGTATCCCACTGAATCTCTCCATGCCCTTAGATTTACGTCGTAGAGCTTCTTTTCTCCGATTCTTATTGTGCCGGAATTAACGTCGTTAAATCTCTCAATAAGCCTGATGATGGTGGACTTTCCGCATCCGTTTTCTCCTACCAGAGCGGTTACCTTGCCCTTTGGAATAACAAAGCTTACATTATCGAGAATCTGTCGTTTTCCGTCGTAGGTAAAGGATACATCTTCAAATCTTATATCCTCACTTTTAGAGCTCAATGGTTCTCCCATGTCCAGATCTTCAGGAGGCGTATCAAGTATGTCTGCAATGGTTGCACAGGCACCGTGTGACAGTTTAATATTCTGCCATGCTGCCGTAAGCATAAATGCGTTACTCATAAACAGCATATAGTAGTTGTACAGGTTTACCAGCTGAAACATCTGCATAGTGCCGGCTCTTACAAGGGCTGAAGCAACTATGAGAAGCACAATTTCATTGACATACTGTGCCATCGAACCGATTGGAGCTGAGAAAATAAATCTGATTTCTTTGCGAACTTCTTCCTTGTATCTTCTGTTGTTTGACTCGATACCCTTCTTATATTCCTCGTCCTCCATATTGCAGTTTTTGATATGGAAGATGCTTGGAAGTCTTTCTGCAAAGAATCCTGTATTTACCGAGATGGCATCGTTGTTTATTTTCTCTACCTGATACTGCAGCTTTCCAACTATTATTGTGCTTATTATGGCAATAGGAATTCCGCTCAGCATTATTAAAGCCAGAGATTTATATGTAAAATACATCCGTTTAAAGGAAACTACGGTTCCGTATACTACAGATGCCATCAAAATGATAGATGCTATAGCTGCCGTAGCTCCCACTGTATCCTGAGTTACACGTGATACCAGTTTCTGTGAGTCGTCCTTGCTGAAAAATGACATCGGAAGGTTTATTATCCTGTTCCATACGCTGTGGCGTACATTTCTTGTAAGGCTGATGGCGAATATTTCGTTCATTCCACCCTGAATAGCCTCAATAGCCGTGTAGGAAAAGGTCATAAGGATGAAGCCCATTGCGAAACCGTGCTCTGTTATTTCTCCTGTCATGATTTTAGTCTGAAAAGGCACCAGCAGGACTTCCATTTGCTTTACTCCAAAGGACAGAGCAGTTGCGATAATAATGAAGTGCCACGGAATCTTTACTTTAGTGTAGAATCTAAAAAGCTTCTTCCATGATTCTAAGCCTTGTTTCATCTTATTCACTTCTCTGCACCTCCTCACTCATCAGATCTCTGTAGAATTGACTCATAAGCTTCATATCTTCTTTGCTTCCTTCCATTACAGTATGATTTCGGTCAATTACTATAACATGATCTGCATGTTCTATGGCTTTGGCATCGTGAGTAACCTCTACAATTGTGCGTTTTCCCTTAAGCTGTTCTTTTGTATGTATAATTTCTGCCGTAGATATAATGTCCAGGCTGGCTGTCGGCTCATCAAGAATAAGTATTTCTGCATTTGTCAGTATAGCTCTGGCAAAGGACAGTTTCTGTTTCTGCCCGCCGGACAGTCTGGATCCGAACTGACCTACCTGATAATCCAGTCCGTCAGGAAGACTAGTGACAAACTCATCAACATGAGCAAGTTGTAATGCTTCCATAATCTGACTGTCGGCTATGTCACTATCTATGCCGTAGAGCACATTATCCCTTATACTTCCTGACAGCAGAGGTGTGTTCTGAATCACTGAAGCCATGTTTTTTCTCCACTCCCTTATATTGTATTCCTGTATGGATTTGCCATGGAGAATAATTCTGCCCTCATCAGGTTCATACATTCTGCTCAAAAGCTTCAATACTGTGGATTTTCCTGAACCGCTGTACCCGATAATGACCGTGTGCTGATTTTTCGGGATGGTGAATGATGCATTAACAAGCACAGGCTTGTCCTCATATCCAAAGGTTACATTATCAAAGCTGATATCTCCCGATTCCACTATCTCATTCACATACTCGTCGAGACTTTCCTGTTCCTCGTACAGAATATCCGATACCTTGTTCAGTCTGCCCTGGATTGCCTTTACATTCTGCCAGTATGTTCCCAGCTGGTTTGCGAATGTAATGAAGGTTCCGGCATATGTATAAAAGATATACCACCCTGCAGCATCCATCTCTGCGGCATTGAGCATTCTGATGCCCAGAAAAATGATTATAAATTCCGGTCCGATTGATACCAGACTGCCAACTATCTGGCTTAAAATGTCCAGAATAACCACTTTTTTGTTGGCGTGATAATAGTCATCGATTATCTTTCTACCTCTCTTACTTTCGTAGCTCTGTTTATTAAAGGCCTTCAGAAGAGGAAGACAGGAAACAAGCTCGCTTAGATAGCTTGTCAGATCTGCCATCTTAAGCTTCATGGAATTCTGCAATACCAGATTTAATCGTCCCATAATAAAAGATACTATTATTGTGAGTGGTACAAAGGCCAGCAGCATTATACTGGCTTTTATACTGATTTCGTTCATTTCTCCAATGGCCAGAACCAGATAGTACACCTGGAAAACCATTGCAAAGATTACATCCATCAGGAACTCATTCATGCTGTCCGAATCGACTGTAATACGGCTTATCAGAGTGCTGGATGAAGTCTTATCAAAATATACCGGCTTCAGCCTCAGGATTTTTCCCCAAAGCGCATTTCTCAGATTTCTGTTCATCTTATATCTGATTACATGGTTCAGGAATAGATCCGTCTGAGAAAACAGCAAAGAGAACAGTTCCAGACCGATAAACATGGAAATGCTCTTCACACTTGCATCTCCGGCAAAAAAGTTACCGTTAACCTGAGGTATTCTGACAGCCACATTGGCCCATATTACTTCAAGTGCAAAATACGATGCAATCATTATCCATGGCAGCTTTGCCATGGAACAGGTATGGAAAAATCGTTTCCATATACCTCTGTGTTGTAATTCGTTGTTCATACTTAACCTCTGGCTTTTCTAATTTCTGATAGATATCTGTATATTGTTTTTTCTGAAACTCCCAGCGCTTTCGCTGTTTTCGCAACAGAACCTTTTATTTCAAAAACACCTTCGTCAAACATATCGCAGATTATTTCAATTCTTTCATCCGCGGACATTCTGCCCGGTTCAACTTCAAATTCTGCTATCATCCTGTCAATGGTATCAAGTGTAGGTGCTTCCTTCTTTTTTTCCTCATCAAAGATATGACATTCATCCTTTTCCATATCGGACGTGTTGAATTTCATTATTCCCGAGAAAAACTTTTCCAGTTCAAAATATACATGGCAGTTTACGTTGATGCACAGTGCACCAACTGTTGTGTCTTCCTCATCCCTGATCAGGAAGATAGAAGTTTTGATTATTTTCTTATGCTCGGATGCTACTGCTCTGTTCAGAGTTTTACCGTTTTTTTGTATCGTGCGGCTCTTAAGTGCCTCTTTAAGGATTTCCCTTGTTGGGTTTTCAGTGCCCCTCAATGGGTTGAAATGCCCTACTGATGGCAGACTTTCGTCAGTAGTGTCAAATACTATTGTTTCAAATGTATCACCTGCCGAATCGGCTATAAACTCTGCCAGTTCAATATATTTTTTTAGTATGCTGTTCATCTCACTCAGTTCCTTTTCTTATACCTTTCTATTTCATCTGTGTCAGAAATGCTTTGTAACCCTTAACAGCTTCACATATATCAGCCTTGCTGGATATTTCCATAGGTGCGTGCATGCATAGAATTGCAAGTCCACTGTCGATTACTTCCATGCCATACTGGGCAGTGATATAAGCAATTGTGCCACCGCCGCCTGCATCTACTCGACCAAGTTCTGCAAACTGATATTTCACGTCATTTAAATCCATAACATTTCTCAGGGCTGCAATGTATTCAGCATTTGAATCATTTGAGCCTGACTTTCCTCCCGATCCGGTAAACTTACTGAATACCAGACCTTTGGACAGGAAGGATGAATTCTTCTTTTCAAACACCTCCGGGAATAGGGGGTCGAAGGCTGCGTTCACATCAGATGACAGCATATTGGAATTGCTTAATGATCTTCGTACTGAAATGTCACCGGCGTGTCCTGTCAGCAGCATAATCTCCGCAACTGCATTTTCGAAGAAACGAGACTGCATTCCGCTTGCACCGTAGCTGCCGATTTCTTCTTTATCTACCAGAAGACAGCAGGCTGTACGGTCAGGTGTGTCAATATCCAGCATAGCAAACAGAGAGGTGAATGCACAGATTCTGTCATCCTGTCCGTATGCCATAACCATACTTCTGTCCAGGCCCATATCACGAGCCTTACCTGCAGGAACTATTTCAAGCTCAGCTGATAATAAGTCTGCTTCTTCAACATCGTACATATCCTTCAGAATGCTGAGAATGTTCTTCTTAACAGCGTCCTTCTCCTCACCTTCGATAGGCTCTGTTCCAATCAGCAAATCCAGTTTTTCCCCCTCAATTACCTTTGATGCGGTCTTTGACATCTGCTCTCTTGACAGATGAATCAAAAGATCAGAAATAGCAAATACCGGATCATCTTCTTTTTCGCCGATTACTACATTCACTCTGGTTCCGTCCTTCTTAACTATTACTCCGTGAAGAGCCAGAGGAATGGTAACCCACTGGTAATTCTTTATTCCACCATAGTAATGCGTGTCAAGAAAGGCCATGCCTTCTTCTTCATATAAAGGATTCTGTTTAACATCAATTCTGGGCGAATCCACATGGGCTCCCAGAATATTCATGCCCTTTTCCAAGTCCTCATTTCCTATATGGAACATGGCCATAGTCTTTTCGTTATAGGAGGCGTATACCTTGTCTCCTGCCTTCAGTTCCCTATTCTCGGAAATACATTCGTTAAGGTTTATATAACCTGCTTCTTCAGCCATTGCAGTGGCAAGTCTGATACACTCCCTTTCTGTCTTTCCTGCATTCAGGCATTCCTTGTATATTCTGATTAACTCGTTCATTGAATCACCCTCTCATCATTATTCTGTAAATTACCTCGTCGGTTACCGCCATACCCTGTCTTGCCAGTTCACCTACATTTCTTATGGTGTTTTCCACACCTTTGATTATTATTCCGTCACCTCCGCGGAACTGACTGTCATTCTGTTGCATCTGAAATCCCAGAAGACCTGCCTCTACGGCAGATGCAATCTTTGCTGCACAGCTTGATTTTGCACCATCACATATCATTCCGGAGTTTATTGCCAGTGAATTCACTATTGTGTGTGCCACCTCATATTGTTTCTTCCAAAGGGTATCACCACATTCTCATAGTGAGAATTTTTTCTATTTGACTTCATTATAATTACAAGCAACACCGGTGTCAATCCGTAATGAGAATTTTTTCTCATAGTGAGTGTTTTTTCTTGACAATTTTTATTTTCGTATTATAATAACCATAACGTAACAAAATCTTACTATAATAACGAATGGAGAAACGACTATGAAGAAATTCAAATTATTAGTACTCGCTATGTGCCTGATTCTTTCTCTGGGTCTGCTCACCGCATGTGGTGGTTCAGGAAGCGATGGCGGTTCAGATAGCGACACTGCAAAAGCAAAGATTATTCTCGTGCTTGAAGATGGAACTGAAAAACCTTATGACATCGAGACTAAAGAAGGTACTTCTGTAAGAGATGCTTTGTATGAAGCGAAGCTTATCGACGATGAAAACTATGGTGCAATGTTCGTAGCAACTATTGACGGAAATACTGCTGATGCAATGGCTGACGGAGTTACATGGCTTCCATGTGACAAAGATGGTAATGAATTAGAACATGAGCTTGAGGTGGATTCAATATGCTTCCTTGACTTCATCGCTGTAAATGACGGTGACGAAATCTACCTGAAGTACTACACCGTTCCAACTTTTGAGGACTAATTCTTTTCATCATTATTATTGAATTCATGAAAAAAACAAAGCTACAAGGGCTCTTCTGCTCTTGTAGCTTTTTTCGTCTCTTTAGTATGTTATTACTTTGGTTCCGCTCGGAATGTTGTCATAAACCCATTTCGCATTTTGAGTGGCTAGTCGTACGCAGCCGTGGGAAATGTTATAGCCTATCCTGCCATCTCTCACTTTATCCGGATCATCTTTCTCATATATAATCGAATGATACAGGTATTCGGTTCCTATGAAGCCTGTCCAGTAAAGGCAGGTGAACTTTTCTCCACTGAATGAGTATCCCCTGCTTCCGATATAAAATGTGCCTTTCGGTGTCGGGTCTGATGGTCTTCCCGTGGAACATCTGTAGTACTTATGAAGGTTCCAATGTCCGGCATAACCGGTGTAAATACAGGTAGTATTGGAAGTCGTATCAGTGGTCATCAGCCATCCTGTACTGCTGGTGCGATCCTTGATTTTATCCCACATTGTCTTAGTTGCACCTCGTAGAACCCCTTTATTGTTGAAATAGTATTTATTCCCGTTCAAGGTATGCTGTCCTTTTAGAGCATATCCCTTGGAATAATAATACTTTTCGCCATCAATGGTGTTCCACCCATTCTTTAACGGTCCCAGCTTTACGCTTTTGTATTTGCTCCATGAGCCGTAAACCGTCTTACCGTTTCTGTTCCAGTAAGTTCTGATCTTCACATAATATGTGCGCGATCTGTTTAAATCGTATATTCTTGCCGACGTTGTATCCTGATTAAAAGTCTTATCTCTCACTATGTTTCTAAAACCTGAATCGGTAGAAACAATCATCTGATAACCGGTGCACTTTTGCTTATTCCATTTTGCCGTAAAGGCACATACAAGAGGTGTTAACTTCTCCACTGTAACCTTTGACGGTCTTGTATAGGTTGAAATCTCGGTTAACGGACCGTAATAGGTTTTCCCGTTAACCGTTCTATATGTTCTGATGGCAAATTTGTAGTTTCTTGCAGCTTTCAGATCGGTCACTGTGTATTTAGTACCGGATGCACCCTTTATTGTTTTTATAAGGGTTCTGGTATCACCATTATACCGGTATAGTTTGTATCCTGTCACATTGTTTCGACGATACCACGAAAGAGTCAGGGCATCTGTCTTTCTTTCAGATACTGTAAAGTTTTTTACCTTTGCAATATAAAACTTTTTGACGGTGACTCCCGTAAAATTGCCTTTTCCTGTGATGATAATCTTTCCGGTACCGGGATACCAGTTGTCTTCATATTTAACCTGGTAGTCTTCACCCTTTTTCAGTGTTTTTCCATTGTATTTTACACTTTTAAGAGGTTTGATGTACTGCTTCAAATAACCGTTGTCAAGCTGATAGTTTACATCGGCATATTTAATTTCTCTTGGTCGAATTCTATATTGTGCTTCGAGTTTGCCTGAATAATATCCCTTTCCGATAATTTCAATGGTTTTACTTCCCACATTCACATTATTCGGATATCGCAGTTCAAAATCTGCTCCCTCTGTCAACTCAGTACTTTCATCTGTCTGGGAATTGATGTATTTAACGGTTACTTTAGGCGTAATCCCTTTTCCCGTATATGTAAATTCCTTATTGGCAAGTACTATCTCCGTATTTTCATCGGTAAGTATTATGTTCTCTAAAGGTTCTTCCTGATCCTCAGCATATGCTGTCATTGGAATCACCGTAATTAATGTGCAGATTAATGCCAGTAAAACAATCATCCGCGTATATCTTATGCTGTTCATTACATCTTCCTTATCCATGACCTTTATTCTTGTCAGTATAGAATTCTCTATGCCGTGGAATCTTTTTCTTAGAATATTATAACTTTTGTTCCATAGGGAATATTGTCATATATCCACTTTGCATGATTTATATCCAGTCTTACACATCCGTGAGATATGTTGTAGCCTATTCTGCTGTCTCTGAAGTATACTTTACTGTCCGTGACATAGGGAACTGAATGATATAGGTATTCACTTCCGTAAAACGATGTCCAATACCAGCAGGTATAGTCTTCATCACTAAAAGAGTATCCTCTGTTGCCTATATAAAAGGTACCTTTTACCGTAGGCGTATCCCATGCTCCGGTAGAGCACCTGTAGTATTTCTTTAGTGTCCAGTTACCTGCATACCCGTAGTATATGCAAGTCGCATTGTATGTGGTGTCAGTACACATTATCCAGTTCGTCGAACTGCTCTTATTCTTTATTTTATCCCACATGGTACTGGTAGAGCCCCTAAGTACTCCACTTGAACTGAAGTAGTACGGATCTCCGTCTATCCACTGGTGTCCTGTCAGTGCATAGCCTTTGTAATAGTAGTATTTCTTACCGTTAATATTATTCCATCCCGCGCTTATGGGTCTTGTTGTAACTGACTTTGTATTACTCCATGCACCGTAAACTGTCTTTCCGTCTCTTCTCCAGTAAGCTCTCATCTTAACATAGTAGGTTTTGGATTTATCCAGGTAGTATACCTCCCTGGATGATCTGCTATGCTTATAATTAGTATCCTTTATGATATGCCTGAATTTTGAATCCGTTGCAACTACCATCTGATAGCCGGAGCCCTTCTGATGACTCCACTGTGCTTTAAAGGCGCATACGAGAGGTGTAAGCTTGGTAACGCTCACCTTGCCCGGTTTAGTATATGTAGATAAGTCTGTAACCGGTCCGTAATAGGTCTTTCCTTTCACGATTCTGTATGTACGGATTGCAAATTTATAGTTGGTTGCACCCGACAGGTTACTTATTGTACATCTGGTCGATGCAGACCCCTTAACAGTCTTTACAATTTTTCTCTTGCTTCCTTCATACCTGTATATCTTATAGCCTGTAACATTATCCCGTCTGTACCAGGAAAATGTAAGGCTTTGTGAGCCTCTTGAAGTCAATTTAAAGTTCTTTACCTTGGCAATATAGAACTGTTCTACTTTAGTGCCCTTATAGTTTCCGATACCGGTAATGATGATTTTTCCTGTGCCGGGATACCAGTTGTTTTTGTAGCTAACCTTGTAATCTACACCGTTCACCAGAGTTTTATCACCCAGTTTAACACTTTTAAGAGGCTTTATATACTTTTTTCTGTATGGATTATCAAGCTGATAGTTAACCTTTGCCTTCTCAATGCTCTTTGGAAGTATTCTGTAATTTGCCTGAAGGGTTCCGCTGTATTTATTCTTAGCCGTTATTATTACTGTCTTGCGCCCTACATTGACGTTGTCCGGATAACGTACATAATAGTCCTCTCCCTTTGTAAGTAATACAGACTCTCCGGTGTCGGGATTGATGTATTTCACTGTAACACCCGGTATATAACCTCCACCGTAATATGTATATTCTGTTTTTGCCAGGGTCACTACCGTGTTTTCTGCGTTGAGTATGATTTTCTCCGGTGTTTCTTTCACATCATCAGCATATGCCTTCACAGGGAAAAACATCATCAAAGCTGTCAGAATTACGGTCAGTAACCACATTCTTTTGATCGCCGTTTCTGTCATTACAATACCCACCTGATTTTAAATGTACATTTTCAATTATATGCTAATACCCTCTGATATTCAACATAAAAATATACCGGATTTGCGGTATTGCAAATCCGGTATAAACGAACTAATTATTTAACAAATACTGTACCAGTTCTACCTTCGATAGCATCGATTGCCTTATCAAGAGAAGTAATGATTGCCTTCTTAGTAGGGTTAGCTGTTACGAACTTCATAGCAGCCTGAACCTTTGGAAGCATGCTTCCAGGAGCGAACTGACCTTCTTCGCAGTACTTCTGAGCTTCTTCCAATGTTAACTGTGATAAGTTTTCCTGGTTTGGTTTATTGAAGTTGATTGCAACTTTTTCAACTTCTGTAAGGATAAGAAGTGTATCTGCTTCTACACCTTCTGCAAGCAGCTCAGCAGCAAAGTCCTTATCTATAACAGCTGCAACACCTTCTAATTCACCGTTTTCATTTTCGATTACAGGAATTCCGCCGCCTCCGCAAGTAACTACGATAGTGGAATCCCAAAGACGCTTAACTGTGTCCAGTTCGAAAACTTTTGATGGGATTGGGGAAGGAACAACTCTTCTCCAGCCTCTGCCTGCATCTTCTTTCATTGTGTAACCCTTAGTAGCTTCCATTTCCTTAGCTTCTGCTTCTGAATAGAAAGGTCCGATTGGCTTTGTAGGATTCTGGAAAGCAGGGTCATTCTGATCTACTACTAACTGAGTAACAAGAGTTACTGTTGGGATGTGTCCAATGCCTTTTTCCTTTAATGCATGCTTCATTCCCTGCTGGATGTGATATCCGATATAACCCTGTGACATAGCTCCACAAACGTCGAATGGCATAGCAGGAGTTACATCTTTTGCAGTTTCTGATGCAAGAAGGATTCTTCCAACCTGAGGTCCGTTACCGTGAACGATACATAATTCGTAACCTCTGGCGCTGATTTCAGCAAGGTGTCCACAAGTCTTCTTAACTACTTCTAACTGTGCTTCTGCAGTTGCAGGACCGTTTCCGGACTGTAATGCATTACCACCTAATGCTACCACGATTTTTTCTGCCATTTATTTTTCTCCTCTAAAATACTATTTGTCGTTATTGATTATAAGTCGTCTCTGTTAACCGGACAAGACATACATCTTGGGCCGCCTCTACCTCTTGATAATTCAGCTGATGGAATTGAAAGAACTTTGATTCCTTTCTTATCAAGCAGGTCATTTGTTACATAGTTTCTTTCGTAAGTTACTACTGTTCCCGGTGCGATGCAAAGAGTGTTTGAACCGTCGTTCCACTGTTCTCTCTGTGCAGCGATAAGGTCTCCGCCTCCGCAGCGAATCAGGTCAACTGCAGGAAGTGCAAGCTCAAGAGCAAGAATCTTGTGAAGCTCATCCTTCATTGCATTGAACTTAAGCTGACCATCTGCTCCTAAAGTAATTTCGTAAACGCCCAGAGGACCTTCGATTTCAGGGTGAATAGTGAACTTATCGTAGTCAACCATAGTAAATACTGTATCTAAGTGCATGAATGCACGGCACTTAGGGATATCAAATACAAGAACCTTCTTGAAAGTTGAGTTCTTCAGCAGCTTAGCAGCAAAGCTTTCGATTCCTGCCAGTGTAGTTCTCTGTGAGTAACCTACTGCAACGATATCCTTGGAAAGTACCAGAACGTCTCCTCCTTCGATGGAGTAGTTTCCATATACGTCATACCACATTGGAGTGTCTTCTAATGCGAAGTCTCTGTTGTAAGTAGTCATATACTTAAGAAGTAACGCTTCTCTTCTTCTTGCAGGTGTGCTCATGTGGTGAATGTTGATACCATTACCAACGCATGCGCCCGGGTCTCTTGTGAAGTAAAGATTAGGCATCGGATCACTTGCGAAGTTAGCAAGATCTTCATCGTGTTCTACTACGTCTATCAGTGAACGCTTTGACAGATGCTTGATTTCGTCAGTAAAGATACCGGCGATAACTGATTCCACAAGATCTTCAGGTGTTTTTCCTAAAAGATACTGAGCGATTTCTTCTTTACGTGCTTCTGAGTGAATTTCACTTAACTCTACAAATTCTCTAACAAAATTTGACTTAATCTTTTCGTCCTGCAGAGCCTTTGCTGTTTCTGTCTGATAGTAAACTACTTCTACGCCGTTTTCACGAAGAACTTCTGCAAAACGGTCATGTTCTTCCTGGGCAACCTTTAAGAAAGGAATATCGTCAAATAATAATCTTTCAAAGTTTCCAGGTGTTAGTTTTTCCAGTTCTCTGCCCGGTCTATGAAGCAGAACCTTGTTCAGCTTACCGATTTCAGAGAAATTATGAATTCCAGGATGCATAATAATCCTCCTTTACGCATTGCGCAATAATAATTCTAGTCTCAGTTTTTTTCTGTCTGTATTTAATTAAGCGATTGTAGCAACGATAACTGCCTTGATAGTGTGCATTCTGTTTTCAGCTTCGTCGAATACTACAGAGTTCTTGCTTCTGAATACTTCATCGGTTACTTCACGGATGTCATAGCCTAATTCCATCTGGCTCTGAGCCATCTTAGTGTTGAAGTCGTGGAATGAAGGTAAGCAGTGCATGAATAAGCAGTCAGGGTTTCCTGTTGAAGCCATTAATTCTTCAGTTACCTTGAATGGAGTTAACAGTCTTACTCTTTCAGGAATTTCTGCTTCTTCTCCCATTGAAGCCCATACGTCAGCGTAGATTACGTCAGCACCTTCTAAGCACTTAGGATCTGAAGATACTTCGATAGTTGCTCCTGTTTCCTTAGCAACTTCCTGAACCTTTGCGATTACGTCCTGATCTAATTCAGCCATTAGTTCATCAGGTCCGTAAGCAACATAGTGCATACCCATCTTAGCGCATCCGTACATCCAAGCATAGCTCATGTTGTTTCTGATGTCTCCGCTGAATACAACCTTAACTCTGTTTAAAGGTTTTGCACAGTGTTCTTCGATTGTCATTAAGTCAGCTAAGATCTGAGTTGGGTGGTCAACGTCAGTAAGACCGTTCCATACAGGAACTCCTGCATACTTAGCTAATCCTTCTACTACTTCCTGGTCAAATCCTCTGTATTCGATACCATCGTAGAATCTTCCAAGAACCTTAGCTGTATCTTCCATGGATTCCTTCTTACCCATCTGTGAGCTGCCTGAATCCAGGAAAGTAACGCCTGCACCTTCGTCCATAGCTGCTACTTCGAAAGCACATCTTGTTCTTGTTGATGTCTTTTCAAATAATAATACAATGTTCTTTCCGTTTAACACTTTGTTGCAGATTCCTGCTCTTTTCTTTGACTTAAGGTCATGAGCAAGGTCTAGCATGTATCTGATTTCTTCAGGTGTGAAATCCATTAGTGTTAGAAAGCTTCTTCCTTTTAAATTTACTGCCATTTTGGTGTCCTCCTTGATTTTTATTTGTTACATAATTAGTATAAACAGACTTGTCACCGTTTACTCATTGAGGTAATTTTACTACACTATTGCAAAAACTAAAGTACCAGTTAATTCTACTTTTTGTGTTCCAGTTCTTCCTCCAACAAAGACTCCAGAATGTCCATTCCCCTGATTAATCTTTCACGGGTTTCATAAGAATAATTGATTCTTATATAATCTCTTCCTCCGTTCTTTTTGGGGTAAAAAACATGGCCGGGCAGCAGGGAAATCCCTTTCTTTCTTGCGTCATGAGTCAGTTTCTTACTGTCTATTCCTTTGGGGAGCTTACACCAGACATATACTCCTCCCTTTGGCATATCATATTCCACATCCAGATCTTTCATGCCGTCAAGACGCGAACAGACAAGATCACGCTTTGATTTATAGTCAGAACGCAAAGTCTCCAGGATTTTATAATAGGTTCCGTCCTTAAGGTATTTTGCAAGAAGCTTCTGCGGAAGCCAGTCAACGCCTACAAGTCTTACGGAAATAAGGTTACTTAAGCTTCTGATCAGCGCCTTATCCGCAACTACAAAAGCGGAGGTTATACCCGGAACAAATGTCAGCTGAAAGGAATAAATGTATATTACGTTATTTAATGTGTCATATGCCTTTATTGGAAGAGTTTTTCGAACATCATAAACAAGTTCCGATGCCGCGTCCTCTTCTATTATTATCATTCTGTTCCGGTTGGATATTTCTATTATTTTCTTTTTTCTCTCTTCAGATAGCATATATCCGGTAGGATCGTGAAAACTGGAATTTACGAAAACAAATCGAGGCTTATATTTTTCCACTAAACCCTCGAGAGCATTGACGCACATACCATCTTCGTCTACCGGTACCGTAACGGTCCTTCCTCCTGCAAGCTGAACCGCTCTGAATACATCCGGGGATGCAGGCTCCTCCATTATTACCGTATCTCCGGGCATCAGAAGCAGAGAAACCAGAAAATCCAAAGCCTGGTTCGTTTCTTTCATTACCTGTATTTCCGAAACACTTGCGTTTATTCCCTTTGTTCCCAAAAATGAGGCAATCTGTCTTCTAAATTCTTTGTCTCCCTGATAAGGGGTATAAAAATATGTTTCATTGCCGACAGCTTCCATTATGCTGCCTATGTCTGATGCAAGCTTTTTTACATTAAAACCTTCAGGCTCTGCCAGACCGCTTCCCAGTGAAATGCATTTTGTATCACTGTATTTCTGATATAGTTTATCGAAAGTCACTTCCATGTCCTGGTACTCATCCTTTATCTGGGAAGGCCAGTTTACTTTTTTCCCTTTGATTTCTTCCGCGTCAGAATTCCATTCGTTTCCTTCAACAATATATCCTTTTCCCTGTGATGACGCAATTACGCCCTCTGCTTTCAGTTCATTATATGCTTTTACAATTGTATTTCTGTGCACATCAAGCTGCATTGCCAAAGTTCTTTCTGATGGAAGTGTGCATCCTGTAGGGAGTTCGCCGTTTAACACCAGTGCACGTATTTCAGTTGCAATCTGCTTGTATATAGGGGTCTTCAGATCATGGTTAATTGTTATCTTCATGCGATTCATCCTCACTTATTGAATAATAAGCGTATCTTTCTCTTTGATATAAACTACTCATTATAATACCACAAAAGCCCATCGAATAGTACGACAGGCTTTGTTTTGATTCCAATATTTTATTTTATTTCTTATGCACTATTCAATCGGTTTTACCTTTTGAAGTACAATACCCACACCTGATACGATTATTGCCGCAACAGTTGCCTCAATTACACCGTTGAAGCTTATAATTCCTCCAATTACTCCAAGAACTTCGTTGGCGCCGATTGACAATGCTTCTGCATAAGCATCCTTGTACAGGAAGTAAATGCTTCCCATTACGAGAAGTGTATTCACAAAAGCTCCGGAAATTCCTGCATAAATGAACGAAACCAGTGCAGGCTTTCCACCTGAAACGGATTTTGAAATGGCTGCAAAAACTACGGCTGCAATAACTACAGCTACAGTCAGACGAACAGCCATGGAGCCTACCTCCATTTTTGCAAGGAATATTTCAATTCCAAAGGCAAGCATACCGCAAATCGCAAGGTTCAGCAGGAATGTACCGCCTTTGTTGTTTCTCTTCAGCAGGTTTCGCACTCCTATAAATACAAAATAAGGAAGGATACCTACCATGATTCTCGGAACAAAACAGATAAACAGGCTTCTGAATACCCCTGTTATTCCAAGCAGGCTCGATGCAAGAACAGGTGAAAATACAAAGGCTGACAGAGATGTTGGCATCAATGTGCTCTTCAGGAAGCTGGTAAACCCAAATACAAATCCAAGAAAAGCTCCCTTCTTAGGTCCGCAGAACAGTGATCCTATTATTACAGGAATATGTATTATGGTTGCATTAATCACAACCAGCGGAATGTAACCTAATGGCGTAAATGCCATAATAACGATAACTGCAGAAAAAATGCTGGTAAGGACCAGCTCGATAGTTTTTTGATTACGCATAGCTAATTTCCTCCCGGTAAAAGCCACTGTCCGTGGTCTTTTCCTAATTATTGTAAATCAATCTTTTACTAAACGTAGTCATATTAGCACATATCCTGTGCAATTACAAATGTTTTTCTATTAGCGGAGTCAGTATTTTCAGATGTTTTTTCTCAATTTTTAAAAAACAGTTTTCTTTTTCAATTTTTTTATGTTAAAATATATCGTATTCTTTTTGGATAAGTTATTTATGTAAACAATTTGATAATGAGGAGTGACTGAAATGGAAAAAATCTACGAAGGAAAAACTAAGAATGTATTCAAGTTAGACAACGGCAATGTGCTTTTAAAGTTTAAAGACGACTGTACCGGAAAAGACGGAGTTTTCGATCCCGGTGAAAACAGCGTTGGACTCACTATCGAAGGTATCGGAAGAGCTAATCTTGAAACATCAATCCACTTCTTTGATCTGTTAAAGGAAGCAGGAATCAAAACTCACTACGTTAGCGCTAACATCGAGGATGCAACTATGGAAGTTCTTCCTGCAAAGGTATTCGGTCACGGTTTAGAAGTTGTCTGCCGTTACGTTGCAACAGGAAGCTTTATCCGCAGATACGGCGAATATATCGAGGACGGTACTGTATTAGAAGGTGGATATGTAGAATGCACATTCAAGAACGATGCTCTTGGTGATCCACTGGTAACAGGTGAAGGTCTTGTCGCTTTAGGAATCATGACTCCTGAAATGTTTGAAAGCATCAAAAAGCAGACTCTTGAAATCACTAAGGTTGTTGCTGACGATCTTAAGACTAAGGGTCTTGACCTTTGGGACATCAAGTTTGAATTCGGTTACAACAACGATGAAGTTATCCTGATTGACGAAATCGCTTCAGGTAACATGCGTGTTTACAAGGATGGAAAAATCGTTGAGCCTGTTGAATTAACCAAGCTAATCCTTGAAAAATAATAACATTTAAGATAATCAAAGGCGATGACCAATGGGTCGTCGCCTTTTTCATTACATCAGTTTTCTATCTGACATATCCGGTCTATATCCAGTTCCGTTCCGTCTGTAAAAACAAGGCGTCGTTCATAATCCCTTATCTTACAGACCTTACCCGTCTTTTCCACATATCTGCCTCCGTCTTTATACTCGTCAGGTTGGAAATAGGTTACCTTTATTTCCGGCAGCTCTCTGCCATATACGGCGTTACAGATCATTTCTCGAATAGTCTGCAGTCCTCTGTCCAGTTCAGCCTTTTCATTATCGTCTATGTCTATCCAGGTTTCCGTAAATCTCTCGGTCTCCGCAACCGCCTCCTTATGTCCTGTTAATGCAGCAAAAGATCCGAACTGAGCAGCCCGGTCGTTCAGACTCATATGAGGTCTGGTTGTGGATCTGTGATGAGGAAGGTTAATAATGTCGTCATATTTATCCGTTGGTTTAAACTTCTCTTTCATATTGCTTATTACTCCCTTACTCCTTGTGTCCGCCAATCTGTTTGTTTCTGCTGATGGTCGTTCCGCCTTCTTCAAGGTTCATGCCCTTTAAAACAGCATTTTTCCCAAACTTGGCTTTTATATCCAATATGGCCTGTTGAGCTTTCTTTTCCAGTTCCAGAGCAGCCTCTTCATCCTGTTTTCTTTTCTCTGCAGACCGATAATCCACTCCCTGCTGAGTTACTGTAAAGTCTGAAAACAGATTCAACTGCTCCACCTTTTCCTGCTTCTCAGCCTGTCCCTCCGGAATAAGATTGTTTGCAGTCAGTGTTACCCTGCGAACCAGAAGCTCCTTGTTGATGATTCTGTCGTAAATATCCATCATGGCTTCCATAATAATCTTAGTCGATGCAGTCATTCTGCCGAGATTTCCCGTTCCGTGGGCATGCTTCGGGACCTTCCTGCCGTAACTGTCTACGGTCACAGGACCATTGTATTTGGCGCGTATTTCCGGTCTGGTGAGATTTTCAATGTCATATCCGATTGTAAGAGTAATCTGATCTGTTACAAGACCCTTTCTGACAAGATCAAGGGTCATAAGCTCAGTCATTTCCTTCACAATCAGTCTTGTTTTCTCTGCGTCATAAGGCTCCATCAAAACCTGTCCCGAGCTTACACTGCTGGATTGAGGCTTGTATCCTCTGATATCTTTCAATGTGCAGGGTTCCCATCCCCATGCATGATCTATCAGAAGCTCTGCGTTTACACCGAATAGCTTATAAAGCAGGTCCTCATTATGATAATCTGTCTTCTTCCCTATGGAACAGCGAGCCACATCACCCATAGTATAAAGACCATTGGCTTCAAGCTTCTTCGCTATGCCCTTACCTACTCTCCAGAAATCGGTTAGCGGTCTGTGATTCCACAGCAGTCTTCGATAAGACATTTCATCCAGCTGAGCTATCCGAACGCCGTCCTTGTCAGGTTCAGCATGCTTTGCAACAATATCCATGGCTATTTTACAGAGATAAAGATTGGTTCCTATTCCCGCAGTAGCGGTTATTCCCGTGGTTTTCAAAACATCCTGAATTATGGTCATAGCCAGCTGATGTGCGGTCATCTTGTATGTATTCAGATAACCTGTAACATCCATAAATACCTCATCGATGGAATAGACGTGAATATCCTCCGGTGCAATGTACTTCAAATATATGTTACATATATCAGTACTGCACTTCATGTAATTAGCCATTCTCGGTGGTGCAACGATATATGATACTGCAAGATTTGGATTGCGTTTCAGCTCATCGGCATCAAAGGATTCTCCTGACAGATATCCACCGGGAGATGCGGCAGCCCTCATTGCATTAACCTGTTTTACACTGCTGACAACCTCAAACAATCGTGCACGACCGGATATTCCGTATGATTTCAGGGACGGAGATACAGCCAGACATATGGTCTTATCGGTTCTGCTTCCGTCAGCAACCACAAGGTTTGTTTTCAAAGGGTCCAGCCCTCTGTCCATGCATTCCACCGATGCATAGAAAGACTTCAGATCTATTGCAATATAGGTTCTTTCTTTCAAGGCTCTACCCTCCTTTTCCGTCGTTTTAGAACATTTGTTCTGTATTCATATTATACATCTCGCCAAGATCGTTATCAAGGGAAAAATCAGTTTGGAAACTTTGATGAAAAAAATGCAAAAATTGTTCAAAAAACCATATTCTTTCTGTATGTTTTGTGGTAAACTATTAAAATATGATGGCTATATGCATTTTTAGCAATAAATAAATATGAAAGGCAGATATATCAGATGAGCAAGAGAATTATGCTGGGCAATGAAGCCTTTGCAAGAGGTGCATACGAGGCCGGTGTAAAGGTGGTTTCATCTTATCCGGGTACTCCAAGCACTGAGGTTACTGAAGTCTTGGCAGGATATGATGGTGTACACACAGAGTGGGCACCAAACGAAAAATGTGGCGTAGAGGTTGCTATAGGCGCATCAGTTGGAGGAGTTCGTTCTCTTTCAACTATGAAGCATGTAGGCCTTAATGTTGCTGCTGACCCATTTTTTACGGCAGCGTACACAGGAGTTACCGGGGGTGCGGTTATCCTGGTAGCCGACGATAACGGATGTCATTCCAGCCAGAATGAGCAGGATTCCCGTTACTACGGAAAAAGTGCAGGAGTTCCTGTTCTTGAACCGTCAGACGCAGCTGAATGCAAGGACTACATAAAGAAAGCCTATGATTTAAGCGAAGAATACGACACAATCGTGTTAATCAGGTCAAACACAAGAGTATCTCACTCCCGTGGCGTAGTTACTTTAGGAGAGAGAGTCGAAAAAGAAAGAATTCCTTATGTAAAGGATATTCAGAAGCACGTTGCCATGCCGGCAATGGCGAGAAAGCTCCATGTGGCACAGGAAAACCGCATGAACAAAATCGCAGAGGACTGCAACGAGATGGATTTCAACAGAGTTGAAATGAATGATACTTCTATCGGAATCATTACAAGCGGAATCTGCTATCAGTACGTTAAGGAAGCCCTTCCAGACGCCAGCATCCTGAAAATGGGAATGACAAATCCTATTCCAAAAAAGCTTATTGAAGATTTTGCAGGCAAAGTGGAAAAGCTTTACGTAATCGAAGAAGGAGATCCATTCTTTGAAGAGCAGATCAGGGCTATGGGCATTTCTCTTGCCGGTGGCAAAGATTTGTTCACAATTCAGGGTGAATACAGCGCAAATATGATAAGAGAGGCTTTTGGTCTCCCTGTTCCACCAAGTGCGATCATTGAAGATGCTCCGGGAAGACCTCCTCTTCTATGTGCAGGATGTCCTCACAGAGGCCTGTTCCACGTACTAAGCAAGCTTAAGAAAACGGTTATGGGAGATATCGGCTGCTATACTCTTGCGGCTTTACCTCCTACTTCAGCTATTGATTCATGCCTATGTATGGGTGCATCCATTACAATGGCACACGGTTTTGAAAAAGCTACAGGCGACAGCAAGGATGTAGTTGCTGTCCTTGGTGACTCAACCTTCTTCCACTCCGGAATTACCGGTCTTGTTAACATGTACTACAACGGAAGCAAGGGTACGGTTATCATCCTGGATAACAGAATCACCGGAATGACCGGACATCAGCACAATCCGGCAAGCGGAAAGAATGCAATGGGGCAGGAAGCTCCTGCTATCGATATCAAAACTCTTTGTGAAGCTATAGGAATAAAGCATGTAGTGGAAGTTGACCCACTGGACATCAAAGCTGTGGAAAAAGCAGTTAAGGAAGAAACCGGTCGAGATGAGCTTTCGGTAATCATTACAAAGAGACCTTGCGTTCTTATAGTAAAGCAGACTGAACCGCCATACACTATCGGTCAGGATTGCAAGAACTGTAAGCAGTGCATGAAAATCGGCTGTCCTGCAATAGAGGAAAAAGACGGAAAGCCTGTTATTGTTCCGGACAGATGCGTAGGCTGCGGCCTTTGTGCAAATGTTTGTGCCTTTGATGTTATCAAAGGGTGCAGAAAGGAGGCCTAAGGATGAAAGTTAAAACCAATATACTTATTGTAGGAGTAGGCGGACAGGGAACACTTCTGGCCAGCGTACTTCTTGGAAACCTGGCTCTTCTGAGAGACTTTGATGTAAAACTTTCTGAGGTTCACGGCATGTCACAGCGCGGCGGGAGCGTTGTGACTCATGTGAAAATAGATGAAGACGGAGTTTATTCTCCTCTGATTGAAAAAGGCGACGCAGACATTATAATCGCCTTTGAAAAGCTTGAAGCTTACAGATGGCTGCCTTACCTGAAAGATGGCGGCACCATGTATGTAAACACTCATCAGATCCTTCCTATGCCGGTTGTTCTGGGGCAGGCTGAATATCCGGATAACATAGAAGATACCCTGGCAAAGCATGCCGGAACTATCAAAAGCTTTGACGCACAGGAAATCGCAGAAAAATGCGGTACTGTCAAAGCAGTAAACGTTGTTCTTCTCGGCGCCGCATCGGCAAGTCTTCCGTTCACAGAGGAAGAATGGATTAAGGTAATAGAAGAAAACGTTAAGCCAAAGTTCGTAGAACTGAACAAAAATGCATTTTTATTAGGAAAGGAAGTATAAGCCCCATGATTTGGAACAAAGAAATGGAATGCGCCGATCGCGAAACCATGAGATCACTACAGCTTGAAAAACTACAGAAAACAGTCAAGTATGAGTACGAAAATGTAGCTCCGTACAGAAAGAAAATGGACGATGCAGGTGTAAAGCCGGAAGACATTAAAACTTTAGAAGACATCAGAAAGCTGCCTTTTACAACTAAGGAAGACCTGGCTGCAAATTACCCTACCGGTCTTTTCGCAGCTAAGAAGGAAGATATTATCAGAGTCCATGCATCCTCCGGTACTACAGGTAAACCAAAGATTGCAGGATATACACAGAATGACCTGGACATTTGGGGAGAATGCGTTGCAAGAGCACTTACATGTGCCGGTCAGGACAAAAACTCCGTAATCCAGGTAGCTTACGGATACGGACTGTTCACAGGAGGTCTAGGAGCTCATATCGGAGCTGAAACTATCGGGGCAACAGTAATTCCTATGAGCAGCGGTAACACTAAGAAACAGATTATGTTCATGCAGGACATGAAGAGTACTGCTTTCTGCTGCACACCTTCTTATGCATTAACAGTTGCGGAAGGATTGGCAAAGGCAGGTGTTGACCCTAAAGATCTTTCCCTGCAGGCCGGCGTTTTCGGTGCTGAGCCATGGACAGAAGGAATGAAGGAAAACATTGAAAAGGGTCTTGGTATCAAGGCTTACGATATCTACGGTCTGACTGAGATTATAGGACCGGGAGTATCAATCAGCTGTGATGAAAACAACGGAATGCACATTCAGGAAGACTACTTCTATCCTGAAATCATAGATCCGGAAACTCTTGAACCCCTTCCTGACGGAGAAATCGGAGAGCTGGTATTCACTACACTGGGAAAAGAAGGCTTCCCAATGATCAGATACAGAACAAGAGACCTTTGTTATCTGATGAGAGAAAAGTGTGCATGCGGAAGAACTACAGTTAGAATGGGTAAGATTCTGGGCAGAACAGACGATATGCTTATCATCAGAGGAGTTAACGTATTCCCTTCACAGATTGAAGAAGTTATTTCAAGATTCAGCGAATTGACAATCAACTATATGATTTACGTTGGCAGAGAAAACAACAAGGATACCTTCGATCTTGAGGTTGAATTGGCTCCGGGTCTTGAAATCGATGATATTGCTTTCGTAGAAAACCTGAGATCAAGAGTAGACCGTGCACTTCGTGATATGCTTGGTATCGGATGTAAGGTTAAATTCCTGAACGCTGATACTCTTCCAAGAAGCGAAGGAAAAGCAGTTAGAGTTAAAGATACCAGAAAATTACACGAAAAATAAAGGGAGGCAAAAAAATGCTAATTAAACAGATGTCCGTATTCGTTGAAAATACAACCGGAAGATTAGGCAAGCTGACAGGTATTCTGGCAGATGCAGGAGTGGATATTATTGCATGCACAATTGCCGAAACTACAGATTTCGGTATTCTTCGCTGCATTGTTCCTGATCCTCAGACAGCTACAGATCTTTTAAAGAAGAATGGTTTTACTGCAAGCTTATCCAATGTTATCGCAGTTTCTATCGAAGATAAGGTTGGTGGCTTTAACCACGTACTTCAGTATCTGTCCGAAGCACAGGTAGGTGTAAAGTACGTTTACTCAACAGTAAAGAATGCCGGCGGTAAGGCAGTAATCGTCATGAAACCTGATGATCCGGAAAAGGCTGTAGGTGTACTTACAACCAAGGGCGTTCAGCTGGTTTCAATCGAAGACTTCATGGCATAATCTCAGATTCGTAAAAAACTCGTTAAAAAGAAGAATTAGAGTAAAAGTCATCAAATAAAATGAGCGGTCTTTTCCGATCGCTCATTTTCATGTTTTTGTGTTTATTATTTTTCTCGGTTTAAACCATGTTAGAGGCATTCCATTACACCACATCCGCTGATGCCATGCTTTACTCTGTCAGCTTCTTCCGCTGTCTTAGCATCGTTCCAGTGATCCATTGTACCTACAAGGTAACCTGTTATTCTTCTGATTCTTTCAAAAGGAATGTCTTCCAGAAAATATTTTAAATCAACATAATCTCCGTCTACAGTTATTTCAACAGATTTAGGTCTTCTGCCGTTCTTTTCTGTAATATAGTCTACATATGCCTGTTTTTCTTTTTCGTCCATTGGAATATTTGATGTAATAGTCATAATCTCTACCTCCGGTTATATGATTAATAGTTTGATGCGTTAATTTCGAAATAGCTCTGCGGATGTGCACATACAGGGCAAACCTGAGGTGCTGCAGTACCCATTACAATATGTCCGCAGTTTCTGCATTCCCAGATCTTAACCTCACTCTTTTCGAATACTTCCTTTGCTTCGATGTTGTGCAGCAGTGCACGATAGCGTTCTTCATGATGTCTTTCGATTTCACCTACCATACGGAACTTAGCTGCCAGCTCAGGGAATCCCTCTTCATCTGCAGTCTTTGCAAATTCATCGTACATGTCGGTCCATTCGTAGTTTTCTCCCTCAGCAGCTGCTGCCAGATTAGCCGCAGTATCTCCGATACCCTGCAGTTCCTTGAACCACAGCTTTGCATGTTCCTTTTCATTATCAGCAGTCTTAAGGAACAAAGCTGACATCTGCTCATATCCTTCCTTCTTCGCTACTGATGCAAAGTATGTGTACTTGTTTCTAGCCATTGATTCACCTGCAAAAGCAGCTTCCAGGTTTTTCTCAGTCTGTGTTCCTGCGTATTTGTTAGCCATTTTTTCTTCCTCCTCTTATTGACAATCTTCACAATAGTAAAAGACCTTTAGATCATAGGATAATATCCCTCCACCTAGTTTGTCCGCAATTTCTTCAGAATAGTCACGTAATCTGATATCTGACAGCTTACCACATTTCTGACATACCAGATGGTCATGTCTGTCAAGTCTGTCATATCTGTCCGGTGATCCCATCAGAGTAATCTTTCTGATGCATCCTTCTGCTACAAGGCTGTTCAGGTTATTATAGATTGTTGCTAAAACAACCTTTGGGTATTTCTTTTTCATTTCCAGAAATATCTCTTCTGCGGTCGGGTGGCTGTATGAGTTTTCAATTATCTCAAGAATGCCTTTTGCGTATTTAGTCATAAATCGTCCTTTTCATTTTTTAGAATTAGATTTATTCTAAATTTATTATATTGAAACAGGCTTCAGTTGTCAACACTTTTTTGCAGTCCAAAAGATATATTTTTGTCTACAGTCTGAGCTTACCTGCATTCAATTCATAGAGCGTCCATTTGCTTGCAAATAGTAAAGATAAGTCTACTCCCTAAACATAAACTCTATATATAGAAAACTATTACGCAATTTCTGTGTCATAGGTCGCGAATAATATTAACACGGTATTTGCGGTGCATAGTTTTGATAAAAAAGCATCGGAGGTGCTTCAAGGATATGAACAACATAACAAATCAATTAAAACTACTTACCAATCAGGTTTTTGAGGAAGCCGTTGAATTCCGTCGCTCTCTACACATGAATCCTGAGCTTTCAGAGCATGAGGAAAAAACTGCAGCTGCCATCTGCTCACGTCTTGACACCATGGGCATAGAATATACCTCAGGGATCGCCGGTCACGGCATCAGTGCAGTAATCTATGGTCAAAACCGCCATCGAGGTGTAGGCATCAGAGCTGACATGGATGCTCTTCCTATTACTGAGAAAGCTGACGTGCCCTTTACCTCTCACAATCCTGGAGTAATGCACGCATGTGGTCATGATATTCACACTGCCATTCTTCTCGGAACTGCCGAAGTTCTCAACAGCATCAGGGTCAGTCTTCCCGGATCAGTCAGACTTTTTTTTCAACCAGCTGAGGAAACAGTTGGAGGAGCTAAACAGATGATAGACGCGGGATGTCTGACGGAGCCGCAGATTAACAGTGTAATAGGCCTCCATGTGGATACGGAGCTGGATTCAGACTGTATAGAGTTTATTCACGGTTCCATGAATGCCGCATCTACAGAATTCTATGTCACTGTAAAAGGAAAATCCTGTCATGGAGCTCATCCTTCAGATGGTATAGATGCACTGCTGCCGGCATGTACAATGGTAGCCGGTCTTCAGTCCATAGTCACAAGAAGAACAGACCCGGCTGAATCCGTCCTTATAACAGTAGGAAAATTTAACAGCGGAACGAAGGAGAACATTATTTCAGGTGAAGCTAAATTCTCCGGAATAATCCGCTCTCTCCAAATGCATAATATGACTCCTGTAAAAGAATATATTCGGGAACTTTGCTCTGCTACAGCCAGAGCCTACGGCGCTGACTGCGATATTGTTTTTCAGGACAGTTACCCATCTCTCGAAAATGACGATACTCTTCTTGAATGGGTAGTGGAATCAAGCAGAGAAATTCTCGGAGACAGTAAGGTGTTTGTAAGCAGAAAGCCTAGCCTGGCCGCCGATGACTTTTCCTACTTCTGTCATTCCAGCAGAGGAATTTACTATAACATAGGTGCACGACGTCCTGGCGACAAAAACCCTTATCCTATTCACAGCAATCTTTTCAATCCGGACGAGGAATGCATAAGGACAGGAATTCTCACCGAGACAGCTGCCGTACTGAAAATCATGAAGGAGGAATGTAAGACATGGTAATATCAGAAAAAGCGGTAAGGTCAGAATTAAATCTTTCCTTACCGCTTCTTCTTGTATTTATTGGTTTTGTAAGGGTTAAATGTCGTTTCTTACCAGGTCTTCAAAGCTTTCTCTCTTAACAGCCACATAATTCTCGCTGCCACCCTTCAACATTACAATTGGAGGTCTTGTCAGCTTATTGTAGTTTGAAGCCATGGCATAGTTATATGCACCTGTTGTGCATACAGCAATTGTATCATAACGTCCAATGCTGGAAGGCATCATGACATTTTCCTGAATGATGTCTCCGGACTCACAGCAACGACCTACTACAGAACATTTAAAATCTCTTTCTTCGTCCATCTTATTTGCAGGCAGGCATGTATAGGTTGAGCCGTATAATGCAAATCTAGGATTGTCAGGCATACCACCGTCAATTGAAACATAATTCTTGTATCCAGGAATAATTTTTACTGTTCCTGCAGTATAAAGAGTCATTCCTGCATCTGCAACAATGCTTCTGCCCGGTTCCATATGGATTTCAGGGACTTCCATGTTCAGTCTTGCACATGTTTTTTTGATAACCTCTGCAACCTGTCCTACCTTAGTCTCTATGTCAAGATATGGGTCATCTTCAGTGTAGCGAACCCCGTATCCGCCACCAAGGTCAATAACTCTTGCAGTGTATCCCAGCTTATCTTTCATGGAGGCTGCAAACTCCAGCATCACTTCAGCTGCTCTTTCGAAGATGTCTTCTCCAAACACCTGTGAACCTACATGACAGTGGAAACCGTCCAGGATGATATGTTCCTGCTTTAGTGTAAATTCAACGATCTCATCTGCCTGTCCTGTTTCAATCGGTGTTCCAAACTTGGAGTCAACCTTGCCTGTTGCAATTGCCTCATAAGTGTGCGGATCGATTCCCGGTGTAAGTCTCAGAAGCATTTTCTGCTTTATGCCTCTACGTGCAGCCTCTGCCTCTACAGCCTTAACCTCTTCAACATTATCTGCCACGAAATATCCGATTCCGTTTTCAATTGCGTATGCAATATCTTCATCAGTTTTATTGTTACTGTGGAAATATGCGTGAGACAGGTCGAAACCGGCCTTCTTGGCAACATAAATCTCACCTGATGAAACAACGTCTATTCCCATTCCCTCTTCAGACATGATTTCATATATACGTTTGAAGCAGTTTGCCTTGGACGCATACAGCGGCTGCGCTTCAGGTCCGAAATGCTTTTCAAAAGCCTTTTTATAGCTTCTGCACTTTTCACGAATCTTGTCCTCATCCATCAGGTACAGAGGTGTACCATACTTCTTTGCCAGTTCAACAGTATTCTGTCCTGCAAAATACAGTACTCCGTCTTTTACTGAAATATTATCGCAAATCATAACTCATCTTTTCCTTTCATAATTAATTATTACAGCATCAAATCTTCTTCTGTTACCTCGCCTTTTGCAACGATATTTGTTGCGCCTGTCAGGTAAATATCTTTCACCTCATTGTGAGCAACATTCACATCTACGGTAAGCACTCCTCTGGCCGTATGTGCCGTTATTTCTCTGCCTAAAACTTCCTTCATATTAGCACAAAGCATCTGACCTTGCAAGTCCGGTAGTACAGCCCTTTCACCACATCCTGTCTATTATATTCCTGCATCCGCCTCTGCGCAGATTGCATCTATTTTGTGCTGCACATCCTCAGGCAACGGGTCCGTAATAGGCCCACTCAGAATCTCGCGTACTTTTTTGCGTGCG
>JAQXLM010000030.1 GCA_029012125.1 Eubacteriaceae bacterium
TAATTCCCAGGATTAAACAAGCTAACTCAGCAGAAAAAAACAGAATTGCAATAACAATAAAAGGTGTTGGTATAGGTTGATTTTTCACATCGCATATCAGTGCTACTTCAAAACTGAGCATCATCCCAGCAATAATGCAAAATAGCGATAACAAATACTTCATCATTTATACCTCCCTTGAATTTGCTGTTGCATATGATAAAGTCAAATCTCCAGCAGGATAATAGTCTTTTTTCCCTGGATGATAACGCCATCTATACTTTAATATGACATATCTATTCTTATTTCGTGAAGAACTTATATTCGACATTATTCTTTTCCATAGTTTTGCTTTATTTAGTGCAATAATTGAATCACCTAAGTCCACTGCATCCCAACCAGTACCAACTATTCCGGCAATGCTCCCCGTTACAGCAAGAACTTCGTATTTTGCAACGTAATCTCGCTTTCTTGTTTAACAATAGTTGTAACTTACGATTATAGAGCCCTATTTTACTTGTAGTGTAGTCCCCCCGCATTTTGAGTGTCAAGTCAAAATCAAAAGAATTAATGTATTTCCACAAATTACTTAACCGTTGAAACATTATGATGTATTGTTACCTTCAAGGAAAACAAGACAGATTTATATGAAAGTATGAGAGATGCATCCCAATTAGGATGCATCTATCTTATCTCTTCTTGCCAGTATTTTCTCTAGTTTTCATAGGTTGACTACGCCATAAAGCCTATGAAATATCAACATTTTGATAAGTTTTAGAGTGCAGAAATACACAGATTTTGTATCGTGAAAATGTCAAAAACAAGAGAAAGCCCACACTTTTACAGGTGGACTTTGTCTACAGTCTGCTCTCCAAGTCATAACGACCCGGAGAGCATATTTTGATTGTTGTTTTCGTCACCAATCCGAGTTCAATCAAAGGGACTTTTTAGCCCAGTGCAAGCATGCTGAATACCAGTGCGAAAAGCGCTACTGTTTCAGCAATTCCGACTACAATAAAGTAGTTTGCCGTACCTTTTCCCGTGCTCGCAAGTGCGTCACAAGCTGCTGCTGCACATCTTCCCTGATTTAAACCGGAAAGACCGATTGCAAGTCCTGCAAATAAACCTACACCAAGTGCAAGACCGGGATCAACTGAAAAGATTGCATTTTTGATGAAGTTCATTAGAAGGAATCCGTAGATTGTCTGTGTTAAAGGTGCGCCTGCAAATGCAAGTAAGATAAATGGAGCCTGCTTGCCACTTGCATAACATTTCTTCCATGCTCCTACCGCTGACATACCTGCATATCCAACACCATATGCTGAACCAGCTGCTGAAATTCCAAGAGCTGCTGCCATACCAACAAAAGCTAAATTCATAATAATTCTCCTTTACTATTTAATAATCTTGTCATTCTCTTTGAACGGTTCATATGGAATTCCGGACCACTCAAGCCCAACCTGACCTGAGAACTCCAGTACATTAAGTCTTACACCATGTACCGCTACTGAGAGGAAGCACATTACCAGATTTAATGCGTGGCCGAAAAGTACGATAATAACGGCCAGAATAACAAGCGGTCCGCCAAGACTGGCAGCAATGCTGTTAAAGCTCTGTGAAATAGCCAGTCCCGCCATTCCTACTGCAAAAAGTCTTATATAACTCATTACGTTTCCGAAACAGCTGATTGTGTTCAGGAACTGAGTAAATGCACTGCCAAGTCCTGCTTTGATGCCCTGTCCAAATGTTTTGCCCGGGCCCATTTCTCCGAATATTACTACCAGTACGAAAGCAACTCCGATAAGCCCAAATACCGGTTTAATAGGAATGTTTTCGCCAATAATCAGATACAATGCCAGCAGATACATTGCACATACTGCTATCAGCCATCCCAAATCGGCTATCCAGGACAGATTCTTCTCGGAGATTTTTCTCTTAATGGCAATCAGTGTTCCAAGTGACATCTGAATAGCTCCAATTGAGAATGAGAACTTCATAATCATGTTCTGCTGATCTGATGTTAATACTCCGAAAAGCTCTGGGTAGTTCGAGAAGTTTGGGACTACCAGTGCCTTTAAGAAAGGCACATTCATAGCCTGTTCAAGGCCAAACCAGGTTCCTGTGATCGCGCCCCATATGATGGTGGCTGATGACAGAATAAACAACAGGAATGTTCCCGTATTGTTCTTTTTGGTTTTGATAACGTATGCAAGGGTAGCGATTAAAATCAGACATCCGTATCCTGCATCTCCAATAATCATTGCAAAGAACAATGTGAAAAAGAGGAAGAACCAAAGTGAAATATCAGCTTCTCTATATCCCGGAAGAATTCCAAGCAAGTCGTAAATCGGTTTGATAAGACCCGATACCTTATTGTATTTGACTCTGGTAGGTACCTTCTCGTCATCATCGGCAACATCATCCATTGCATAAGCCCAGCCGTTTTCCGAAGCGCCTTTCCGGAAAGTTTCTATGCAGGACTCCGGTAAATATCCGCTAAGCCAGATGAATGCATCATCGCTCTCCATAGTGCGTCCTACGGCTGAGAAGTTCTCAGCATTCTGAGCATCAAGCATAGCCTTGTTAAAGCTTTCTTTATATCTTGCCACATCTCTGAGACTCTCTTTACACTCATCCATTTCTCTGTCACATTCTGCGATTCTATGGTTGAGCTTTTCTATTCCTTTTTCAGGAAGTGTAAATTCGGTAGCTGTGATTTCCTTTGGCAGAGTTCCAAGAACAGCAACTGCATGCTTCTTTTCCACAATACCCATAGTCAGAATAGAAATGTCTTCACTTTCTCTAATCTGTTCATATTCCGCATCTGCTACCATGTAGAAATGAAAGTCGATTCCGTTTTCCTTAAGGTTCCTTACACCATCCGGATCAAAGTCGCCCCAAGGTTTGATTCTCTCAATTTCATTTCTTGCTGCAGCCTTTTCCTGTGAAAGCGCTGTATGTCTTTCTAAGGTCTTTTGCGTTTTCACATATAAGGCTTCGAATTCCTCACCTGTAAGAAGTGGAGCTTTTTCCAGCTTTTTTGCTTCCTTCCTGGAGGGTTCGTACTCTCTAAGGGCTCCTGCCACAGAAGAGAGTTTCGTGAATTTTTCTGATACTTTCGCTTCAGCACTCTTCTTCTCTGCTACATGCAGGACTCCAAGCTGCTTTAATCCGCTAAGCATGTTTTCTTTCTGCGAAAGTGAAGACACGACGTAGACCATTTTCATTTTCTCTATCATTGTCCAGCCTCCACAAGTTTTTTCTTTGATATCTTTCCGCGAACTACCGCTGCAGTCTGCTGGTCACCAAGGTATACTCCGATTCTTCGGATATTTTCCTTAGCTTCCGGAATCTTGACCTTTTCAAACAGGTTTACTCTCTGAGATGTAGAGCGAAGCTCTTTCTCAAGAAGCTCTTCCTGCTTGCGGAGAGTAGATACCAGTGCGTCGAGACGCGCGATTTCGCGAAGTTTTACAAGTGCA
>JAQXLM010000031.1 GCA_029012125.1 Eubacteriaceae bacterium
TGATGAAGGTCGTGTTCCAGCGTGGTATGGCTGACGAACATTTCGTCTTCCAGGTCGTATATGTTCAGTGGTTCATCTGTCAGACACAGCCGGAATGCCAGATACCGGACACGGTCTTCTTTTGTAAAAAAAGCAGTGTCTATCTGGTTCATTTTCTGTATTTTTTCCGGATTTTCAGCAGCATAGAGATAGCCTTTGCTTCGCTCAGACAGAATCTCTGCCTGATAAGGCCGAATGTTTCGGTTGATCTCTACAACGTCGCTTCTGATGGTGCGCGGGGATACATTGAGCTGTTTTGCCAGTTCGTTTCCGGTAATATAGGTGGTCTGCTCCTGCATCATATGGAGGAGTTTGCGTTGGCGAAGGGTTAGATTCAGTTTGTCCATAGCCATGATCCTTTCCTGAAAAATATAGATATATTTTACCAAAAAGCATTGCCGTTTTAAAGAGGAAAAACCCAGTTTGAGACAGAGAGATTGGGGGATTAATATATAGATATAAAAAAACAGGAGGTCATCAAAGATGAAATACGAAAATACCAGAAAAATAGTTTTAGATGCAATTTTGGACGCAGTTGATATGGGATTAATCCACGGCACATCAGGAAATATTGCCATGAGAGATGATAAAGAGGATGTAGTGGCAATCACACCAAGTGGAATCCCTTATAAAGGAATGACAGCAGATCAGATCGCAATCGTAGATCTGAATGGTAAATGGCTGGATGGCCCGTTCAAACCTTCTTCAGAGGTTCCGATGCATACAGCAGCCATGAGAGCAAGAAAAGATATCAGAGCAACAGTACATACACACGGTATGTTTGCGACAATCGCAGCTATGAGTGGAGAACTCCTTCCGACTACTCCTCCGCAGGCAGAGTTTGTACCGGTTGGAATCGTTCCGTTTACTATGCCGGGAAGCGATGATGTGGCAGAAAAAGTGGTAGAGGCTCTTGGTGCAGAAGGAAGAGCTGTACTGATTAAAAATCACGGAATGTTCTGCTGTGGTAAAGATATGAAAGCAGCTATGTCAGCTACTATTTACACAGAGGAAATGGCTCAGACAGCATACTACGCTAAGATTGCAGGTGTGTTCCAGCCAATGCCGGAAGAAGCAGTTAAGAAAATGAAAGAGTTGATTGCAGCAGACCAGGCAGTATAGGAGGAGTGGTATGAGTTTTAACTTTTTTGTAAAAAGCAATATTACATTCGGAAGAGGTGCTGTAGAGAAACTTCCGGAGATTCTTGCAGGATATGGTTTGAGAAATATAATGGTTGTCTATGATCAGGGAGTAAAGGCAGCAGGCATAGCAGAGAAAGTTATGGAACAGGTGGAAAAAGCCGGTGTGAAGTCTACCATATTTGATGGAGTTATCCCGAATCCTACCAATGAAGTGGTGGAAGAGGCTGCGGCGATTGCAAAAGAAGCACAGGTTGACGGTTTTGTGGCAGCAGGAGGCGGAAGCAGTATTGACCTTGCGAAAGCAATTAATGTTCTGATGACAAATCCCGGAACAATCGGTGAATATGGCGGAATGGGTATGGTGAAAAAACCATGTCTTCCACTGATTGCTATTCCTACAACGGCAGGAACTTCCAGTGAGATAACCAATGTAAGTGCACTGATCGATACAGAGAAAGTGATTAAGTATGTTGTAATTGACAATAACATCGTAGCTTCAGACGTTATCGCTGACCCGGATTTTACAAGAACCGTTCCGGCAGGTGTTACTGCAGCAACAGGTATGGATGCAATTACACATGCAGTAGAGAGCTATATTTCCAACATGGCTACTCCGCTTACAGAGTACAACTCTCTGAAAGGTCTGGAGATTCTTCATAAGAATCTGGCCAAAGTTGTGAAAGACGGTTCGGATATGGATGCAAGAGAACAGATGATGCTTGGATGTATCATCACAGGATTTGGTTTCTCCAATGCGAATCTGGGACTGGTACACGGAATCGCTCATACATTGAGTGCACATTTTGGTCTTGCACACGGTATGGCAAATGCAACCGTGCTTCCATATGTTATGGAATATAATGCAGACAGTTGTCCGGAAAAAATGGTTGACCTGGCAAAAGCAATCGGTCTTCCGGTAAGCGGTAACCTGGACGAGGATAAGCTTCTGCTTGCAAAAGAATTAAAGAATCTGACTGCAGAACTTGGGATCAAGACCTTGTCAGAACAGGGAATTGAAAAGAAAGACTTCGATATGCTGGCTGAGGATGTGTTAAAAGAGCCTGTATTGGGATTCAATCCACGCCAGAACATTACAAAAGAAGATATTCTTTCCATTCTGGAAAAGGCATTTTAGTTATAGAAGGGACAACAGCAAAGTGAGTAAGGGAAAGAAGATAAAAATTATTATTTCAATCGTGGCAATTTCATTCATTCAGGGATTACAGTA
>JAQXLM010000032.1 GCA_029012125.1 Eubacteriaceae bacterium
TAGGCTCTGATAGAGCTCCTGTACCAACACAGATTGGTGAATATGTAAAGGCTATGGGTGTTGTTTCTCCAAGCGATAAAGTATCACATGGATATGATTCTACTTGGAAGATAATTAAGTAATCATATTTAAATATAACCAAGGGCGAAGATGTGTAGAAGCAACTTCGCCCTTGTATCGTTTATCCTATGAAAAAATATTTCATTATTCACAATTTCTCTTGCATAAGCTTGTATGTTATTCATCAATCCTATCCATTCCATAGGCTGTTCTGCTTTTAACTGTTCTGTCACACCCTGCTTTTAAACCATTTCCTCAATCAATCTGTGGAACATTTGCTCCGCCTGTTGGTTAATATCTGAAAAGATAGCGATTGCCTTCTGCTTCTCTTCCTTTGTGTACTTTGCCAAAACCCTTTTCCTCCTTAAGAAAAAGTCTATGATTTTGTCCGCAGTCCCATTTGGTTAAAATCGGTGGTACCTAACATCTTCATCGTCACACTGCGAGGCATCCAAGGAGGTGGCGTCGGTCTTGCGGAACTCGCAGTCCATGCAGACCATGTCGCACAGCCACCATTTATTCCGGGGGCAGCTGCAGAGACCATGATCCTGCTTCTTCTTCCTGTAAGTGTTACATTCTCGGACGTAGATATTCATAGACCATATCCTGGGCGGCTCATACCATGAACTCACCTTAGTCATGAAGGATGGGAGTGAGATTACAAGGAAGTAGAAGAACCGGAAGCGGATTTGAAGATCTGTTCACTGAATTTTCCTAAAACCTCTGGTTTGGGCTTGTGGATGTGATGATTGTGGTGGACAAGAACAAATTTAAGGTAAAGTTCAAGAGCGGGATGGAAGTGCCGGTTGAGCTTTGATGGAACAATAGGTTAGAAAGGTCTATGACATTGTTGCTGTAGGCCTTAAAATTACGCAAAAACATACAGGTGTAGAACTATCTAAATGTTTATTACGAAAGAAAGTGTAAAAAAATTTTAATTCTCTGTTGTTTTCTGTTGCAATTGTGTCCTTATTTCCATAATCATTGGAATTGCATAAGGAAAAAAGTATGAAAAAAACATTTTTGCTGGTCCCCCTGGCAATCATCCTCGTGATGTCGTTGTTCCTGGTTTCATGTGAAGATGAACCGGAAATCAAAACCTACACCGTCACCTTCCTCCTGGACGAAGGCGACGCCGAACCTTTCGACAAAAAAACTGTCATAGAAGGCACCGGTATAACGGACGCAAAGGTTCCTGAAAAGATCGGCCACAAGTTCCTCAACTGGAAAACAATTGAAGGGAATGACGCTTATGAGCTGAACACCCCTGTAAAAGGCGACCTTACATTGGTCGCTGTATGGGATATAAATACTTATACTGTCACATTCTACAATGAAGACGGAACAAGCATATATTCGACCACTTCTGCCAATCATGGTTTGCAGTTCTCATCTGTTGTTAAGCCAACACCTGAAAAGACTGGAAATGTCCTGATAGGATGGTCTACAGAGAAAGGCTCAACAACAGCATATGATTCTTCGAAAGCCATCGAAGGGAATCTAAAGTTATATCCTATTTGGGAAAAAGGCCAATACAAAGTTTCGTTCATCTGTGGTGAGGGTGCTGTAAACGGTCCCCAGGCTCAGGCTGTTGAATTTGAAGGAAAGGCAATAGTACCAGAACAAATTCCTACTAGGACAGGATATGAGTTCAGTCATTGGGCTGCATCAGAGAATTCTGAGAATGCATATGATTTTGATACCGCAATAACAAAAGATGTTGAACTATATGCAGTCTACGAAACTATAAAAATCTCCGTTTCTTTCTATAATGAAAAAGGAGATCTGATTTCCTCAAGTAATGAATATGAATGGGGAAAAGACTATGACTTTCCGACAATGTCAAATATAGCGGAAGGATTTAAAAATGATGGATGGCTATTAGAAGGAGAGACAAATCCAAAGACAGGATCTTCATTTAACCTCCCATATTCAGAGAAAGAATACAAGTTCCATGTTTATATCACCACAGACCTTTTGACAATTACTGATGATGGAGTCGTTAAGGCAACTGATGAATTGAAGAATTCGACCATTACACCTCTCAGTATTCCTTATTCTATCAATGGAATAAAAGTCACAGCTATAGCTGACAATGCATTTTACAAATGTACAAAGCTCAAAGAAATTACTATCCCAGATAGTGTCAAATCCATTGGAAAACGTGCATTCGCCTACAGTGGCCTCAAAAGCGTCACTATCCCAAGTAGTGTTACATCCATGGGAGAATATGCATTCGCCTACAGTGGCCTCACCAATATTACTATTGATGAGGGTGTCAAATCCATTGGACAATATGCATTTACCTCCTGTTCAGACCTCAGCAGCATCACTATCCCAAGTAGTGTCATATCCATTGGAGCCGGAGCTTTTTGGGATTGTAAAAAACTTACAGGTCTGTCTTTCTCTGGCACCAATACCTTAGAAATTGGATATGCAGCGTTTAAGGGTTGTTCCGGATTGAAAAATATTGATTTTGGTAATAGATATACTACTTTAGGTAATTATGCCTTTGCTGACTGTACAAGCTTAACAAGTGTAATATTAAAGGGCAGTTTTACTGGTCAGAATCACTTCACTGGTTGTACAGGGTTAG
>JAQXLM010000033.1 GCA_029012125.1 Eubacteriaceae bacterium
GGGTTCGAATCCGTCTACCAGCTCCATCTTTTCCCTGATGGGTAAAGCGCATATGGGGGTGTTCCCGAGTGGCCAAAGGGGACAGACTGTAAATCTGCTGGCAATGCCTACGGTGGTTCGAATCCACCCGCCCCCACCAAACAAATTGCCTGATTTGTCTACCGGATAAATCAGGCGATTTTTTTCAGAGTAAAAATACGGGAAAACACGGCAGTTTGAGAGATATTGAGCGCCGAGGCTGGGAATCACCCGCTCCGGCGTTCTTTTTTATGCCCAAAACGCAATTAAAGGCACTCACCTTTTGGTAGTAAACAACCAAGCAGGTCACTCGGTAAAGTTAGCGGTGGAAGGATTTGAACCCCGATTCCAACCAATTCGACAAGTACTGAAAGCTGTGTTATACTCTTATTAAGATCAGTGTACGATCGAATGAAAACAAAACATCCTATAAGAGATGCGCGAGGGACAAGCCCGATGACCGCACGCCAACTTTCCGGAGAGAAAGGTGGCAATGCTTGTGCGATAGGTTTATACCGGCCCCATAAAAATCAAGGCTGGTATTTTTGCACCTGTTTTTCGGGAGAGACTGAGAAATGAGGTGCTATTTTTATGCAGATATCAACAGCAGAAATACATCTAAAGGACGCAGCCGAGAAGCAGGGCACGTACTTTGTTCTTCAGTTTACATACCCCGGCAGAACAATTTCTATTCCCTACTGCAGCAGAATGGACAACCTGACAATTGACGAAATGAATTTGCCCGTCCGCTCGTCGAATGTGCTGAAGCGCTGCGGAGCCATGACCATCGGAAAGGTCGCGGAGCTTATGGCAAGTGATGGTCTTTAGACCATACGCAACCTAGGAATAAGGAGCAAAAAAGAGATTATCCGCAGCTTCTTCACGCTGTGCTACGGAAATATGATAAACAGCGAACAGTTGAATTTCTGGCAGAATGTTGTGGATGAACTTGAGATGTCCTGAATATGGGACTCTGTTTATGAGAGAATAGGACCGGGACAGGAAAAATAATGCCTTTTACAGTTATGCCTCGCTGGCGCACGAGGGTAATGAGCGGGTGAGTCTTTGGCTTAGACAATGAATTTATGATGTACATGTTGATTGTACTCTGCGAATTTGATATACTTACTAAAACACAAACAATCATAAAACTTTTTACTCCCAACCATGCCACGATAATGGCAGAAGGAAGAAGCCGCTCTGCCTGCACAAGGAAAGAGCGGTTTTTTGAAGCAGTATATCAAATAAAGGTGAATGATAATGGTTTCTGCTAACAAGTTATATCCATTACAGGAAATAGTAAATGAAATACAGTTGCCGTTTACAATAAGAAAACCTAACTACTCGAGTGATTTTTACTGTCGCGTTGATCGTATTGAAAACAATACGGCATTTTGTACAGGTTTCAAAAATGGAAAAGAATATACGGCAAGAAAGTACTCATACTTACTTTCTGAAGAAGTGGTGTTTCTGAATGGAACCAGAAAAACCGTTTCATCGCAACCGGCTCAAACTAGAGAAACCGAAAAAACGCAGCAAAATAAGACCGAGAAAAATCCACCTGCGATAAGTCAAAAGAAACAGAGCGAAGACAAATCAGTCGCCGAAAATAAACCGGTTGTTCCTACGATAAAGAAACCCGATCCACCAATACTGTACGCATTTTTTTCAAATCCGGCTGTTATGAATGAGGCATATGGTGCTGCTGTTTCTCGAACGGATATTAACACAAGATGGATTCAAGTACTTGTGGTAAACTATCTTGCATTGATTAAGCGGAAGATACGAATTATTTTTGAAAATAATGATTTTGATATCGATGAAGCCGAAAAGTTTACTGAGTATTTTCCAGCGTATCAGGACTGCCATTTTAGTGAAGATGATTTATCAAGCATTTCTCTCTTTTTGGCGGATCTTTTTGACTATTCGCTAAATGTATATGTCAGTGCAGAATTAAGCATAAAAAAGGAAATACTTACACTTATCGGAATTCACAAATGCGAGATTAGACTTAGCTCAATGGTATATTACCCGGCAGTCGAAAAAAACGGTGAAATAACGGTTTTCGGCGTATTTGCGTTGATAAATACATTTCTCAACAGCGATGAGAGAAACTCACTCGCTTTTGATTTGCTGAATGAGGCCTCAAACAGAAGCCACTACTACTGTGAGAATCTCCTGATGAAGAGCCTGCCAGCAAAAAGCTTTGCGAAGAATAAAGTGCAGGAAACTGAAGAGAAGGAAAAAACGATTCTTTCACTATATGTACATAGAAAGCTAACTGTTTTTCTCCTCTCACAATCACCCGCATCAGCGCATGACCTAATTAAGCAATACGTAGAAGATGCTTTCTTCATTGGTGATACGCCAGAGTATACTATCGGGCAGATTGCTGATTCAATAAAAAAACAGTATCCTTCTGCAACAGTGGTGAAAAAACTGATTGACGAGATTTTTGCCGTAGCTATCAATAGAAAATACTATAATCTCATAAAATGGCGTGAAATGGACAATCCAACATCATTCCTCAAAAATGCCGAGAGATTCTGCAAAAAACTGCTGTATATTTCGGAAACATTAGTAACCGACCTTGATGAGATGGTTCTATCGGAAATGTCGGACAAGCGGGTGCTGTGTGCAATAAATCGTGAGCAAGAGAAGGAAATGAAAGAAAAATACGGAAGCACTGCTATTTCTCTTGGAAAGATTCATGTTCAGTTATTCCATGTCAGCAATGATATCAACGATGTCCTGTATGACGACAAACTGCTGGGAAGTAAGTATAAATGGTTTTTCACATTTGAACAGGATGAGGATAGCATAATTCCTGAACCTAAAGATGGATATGAATTCGTCGGTTGGGATCCCAAAGTAGTTGGCGATTCTGAAATAGCACGGATTACACTGCTTACAGACTGCTGTATCGATCTTTCGCCAAAAAAAGAAGAGCCTTCAAATGGCCAAGAAAACGGTGGCGATTTTGAAGTACTTATAAATGAAGAGAACGAAGAGTTTAGTGAAGAGGAAGCAACGAGCTTTTTCAAGGCTTTGGAGTGTTCCGAAAAGACACCCGAACCGTGTAGAACAGTTCTATACACTCATTCGTTTGAAAAATCCTTGCAGGGACTCGAAGCAGATGTTGCAGAAAAAGTTGAACTCATCAAGAAGAAGTTTGCATATCTTCCTGACAATGAACTGAAAAGCTACTTGAACAGCCAAAACTCAAAACACTTACAGGGCAGAAAAACCGGAGAAATACCATTTTACAAATTCCGCATTTCACGTTCTGCTCGTCTTTTCTTCTGCTATGGTAGCGACCTGAAGATAAGGGATACTAAATACCCACAAGGCACCATTATTCTGAGTAAAGTTGTGACCGATCATGACAAGCAGGATAAAGCAGGCGGAGCTGTCATCAATCAAGTGTTCAGGTTTGAAGAATTCTCTCGAAAAGATACTGGTATCGAAGTCGATAAACGCACATTAGTATACGAGGCGAGCACAATGATGCCTGTACTATCTGATGAGCAGGAAGAATGTTCTACAGTAAGTCTCCCGTGTGAAATTATGGGAAGCGCAGGCAGCGGAAAATCCAGTATTGCAGTAGAAATGTACAGGAGAAAAGTTATAGAGAATCCGAACCTAAGAATTCTCTATGTTGCAAACAATCCGGCGTTGGTAAAGCATATTAGAGAATGCCTTTCACAGGCGGGCGTAATAAACCCTGAATGTCTTACTTTTGGCGAACTCAGCACAAAAAACTATCATTTACTTGAACTGGTGCAAAAAGATACATTTACTGGCTTTAGGGATTCTTTGTACGGAACCAAATTCACGGCTGTGGAAAAAGATATCTTTGCCATGTGTTTTGACAGCGGAATCAAAGGAAATGCCTGTCTTGCGGAAACAAGCGAGCGGATGGTACCAAAGAAGACGTTTCTCAGAGAGACAGCAAAAAAGGAAAACTTGTCGGATGAGCTCGCGTCAACCATATATGAGCTCGCGATAAAGTATGATGAGTACCTAAGGAAGAATAAAATATGGGACAATAACGATCTGGCGAGAAGCCTGATACACAAAGCAAAAGACCGCAGTTTCCAGAAGTACGATATTATTCTTGCAGATGAGATACAGGATATGACAGGGATGCAAGTGCAGGCGCTTATACGGTGCTGTAAAAACTATAATATCTGTTTCCTAGGAGATAGAAACCAAGTTATTGTCCCATCGACATTTGATTTTGGTGAGCTTGAAAAAGGCTTGTATGGGAAGCTCGAAGGCAAAACAACCGTACAACGTGTTCTGAAGAAAACATACAGATGCGGTGAACAACTAATAAACTACCTTAATAGGCTGAATTTGCTTCGAAGGGATAGAATTGGTGCCGGAAGTCAAGAAGATGACGCCTTTGAAGAGTCAATGCGCGGAGATGCAGACAGTAGCATGATTGCCGTGCTTGTTACTGATCCAGATACTTGTCACGACTTCATTGAAAAAGCAAAAGAGACGGCGCAGTGCAGTATTATCGTCGACAATCAGGACACAAAAGACGCACTCGCCGATGGAAACGATGCACCGAACATTATTACAGTAGAGGACGCAAAAGGCCTTGAGTACAACATAGTTGTTCTTTATAATTTTGTCAGAGATAACTACAATAGATTCAGGGAAATATTTGACGGAACAGGAACAGCAAAAAGAAGTACACTTCACAGAATAGTATTTAACAAGTATTACGTATCATGCACAAGAGCAATTGATCGCATCGTTATATGTGAAAATTCAGAGTATGCAGATGAATTCAGAACCACGCTCTTTGACGGTCTTGACGAGAAGAATGATATCCAAGAACTGCACTCATATCTCAATCCATCTACTGACTCGTGGCTTACAGAAGCAATTAGGCTTTACGGGCTCGGTATGTATGATCACGCAGCGGATTATTTAAAAAAATATATTTCACTTAATCCCCAGAATGTTAGAGAAGATTATGTGAGATACAAAGATCTTTGCGAATGTCAGATTACACTACAGGGAAGCAAAGATCAGGAGGACTGGAGAAATTGCGCAGAAACATTTGAACTTTTGGGTGACTATAGTTCAGCACGGTACGTGTACGATAGCTTCCTGCATGATCGGTATAAAGTATTCATTATCGATTTGAAAACGGGAAATCCTGAGTTATACGTTAATAATCCAGAACTAACGTCACGGATCATGTCTGAAGCGACAATTTCCGAAGAAGACGCAAGAATAATTATTTCAAGTTTATTTGTTGAGAAGCAGATGAATCACATGATATCAAGAGTTGATACCGCATTGGAGGCTATAAGAAATGGCGAATGAAGAATTAAGCGGACTCATACGACAGCTCGGAGAAATCGGGACTCTAATTGAGCAGTTTTCCGAAATAGCATCAGAAATGAAAAATGCTATGAACGGCGCGGTTTCCGGACTGAAGAAAGAAAGAGCAGATATTGAAGAGGCAGTTAAGGGAATAACTTCTGCCTCAAATAAGTGGGAGAGTAAAATAGGTTCTGTATCAAAGGATGTAACTGAGATTTCGAGTAAGATACTTTCTCTGAATAGCAGCATAAGCAATATTAACAAGGCATTAGACGATAAAATACAACCGGTAAAAGACTATTCGGAGGCGTGCACGTCGATTTTGGACACGCTTAAGCGCATGACTGAAACAATAGACCGGTTGACAACAGTTGTTGAAAGTGCTGTCCCAACATCCGACGTTATGGACAGACTAGCAAAAATCGAGCGCGCCATGGCAAAACAAGATCAAAAAACCGACTATCTTACCAGTTTGGTCTCAAATACTGTGGATGTCTTAACGGATCCAGATGAAGACGAGAACATAAGCGAACCACCCGAAGAAAACAAACTCGATCAGTAAAACAGTTCACTATAGATGCAGCCTTCGTATTCTTAGCAGAACAAAACACACAGTATTACTATAGAAACCGAGCGTCAAAACAGGGATCAATCTGCATGCATCCGGGCGGTTGGAGCTATACAGCGTTTTCCTGCCGCAGCAGCTCTTCCATCCGGACTTCCAGCGCCCCGTCGGTGCGGAACAGGCGGACGTACTTTTCAAAATCGGCATTCAGCTCTGCCGGCGTTTTTCCGTATACCTGTTCCATGACGGCGGCGGGGTTCGGCCGGGAGTACATTTCCATATACCGCTCTCTGCCGTAGACCGT
>JAQXLM010000034.1 GCA_029012125.1 Eubacteriaceae bacterium
AATCGAGTAGGGGCTAACAGGTAGCCCCTCTCACACCACCGTACGTGCCGTTCGGCATACGGCGGTTCAATTCAAATAATAATCCAAACAGCTTAGAAGTCCTCGCCTTGCGAGGATTTCTTTGCTAATGTGATGAAGTCCTGTTGTCTTTGCAACCGCTTGATAGTGGTCGCCAAATCCAGCGGACTGCTTCGCTATCCACATAGGGGCTCCAAGTTTCCGAAGTCCCCATATGCGTTTTTCTCTTGTCTTCCACTGCTTCCATATCACCATTCTCATCCTTGTCCGTAGGTGTTCGTCTATTCTCGTTAAGGCTTTTTTCATGTTGCCCATTCTAAAATAGTTTATCCATCCACGAATTACCTGATTTAGACGCATGATTCTGTAGTCCATTGTTACCGACCAGCTTCGATTTGTCAGCTGTTTCAGTTTTCTTTTGAACTTCTCGATTGAATCTTTGTGCGGTCTTGCCTTCCACAGTCCGTCATTGTTATCCTTCCAGAATCCGAATCCAAGGTACTTGAGTTTAGTTGGTTTTGTAACCTTTGATTTAGTCGCATTCACCTTTAACCCAAGCTTCTTTTCTATCCACTTCGTTACTGTTGCCATTACTCTATTGGCAGCTGCACTGCTTCCTACTGCAATTACACAGTCATCCGCATATCTTACGAAGTGAAGTCCTCTTGCTTCGAGTTCCTTGTCCAGTTCATTAAGCATTATGTTGCTTAATAGTGGCGATAGATTTCCGCCCTGTGGTGTTCCCTTGGTTGTTGCTTCATATTTTCCCTTTATCATTACTCCTGCATTGAGGTATTTCCTAATGAGCGATTCTGTATCGGGGTCATTTATGAGATTGTGCACCAAGGTCATAAGTTTGTCTTGTGGTACATTGTCGAAGAATTTCTCAAGGTCGATATCAACTATGTAGGTATATCCATCATTGAAGTACTCAAGCAATTTAATAATTGCCTGCTGTGCTCTACGGTTTGGTCTGAATCCATAGCTGTACTCACTGAAGTGTGGTTCTGCTATCGGAGTTAGCACCTGTACTATCGCCTGTTCAATAACTCTATCTACTACTGTTGGGATTCCAAGGTTACGTACTCCGCCATTCGGCTTTGGTATTTCTACTCGTCTTACCGGTTTAGGTTTGTACTTTCTTCTTCGAATCTTATCTCTGATATCTACCCAGTTCTCTTTGAGATATTGGTCTATTTCATCGACAGATATTCCGTCGATTCCTCCAGCACCTTTATTTGCCTTTACCTTATCTAATGCGGCAAACATATTATCTCTGCTGAGTATCTTCTCTAGTAGTGCAGACATCTGGATTGTCTCCTTTCTTCGTTATGCTTCGCACCCTCTAACTCCTACCTCCTATGGAAGTTTCACTCCGTTACGTCTTTGTTACTACCTTCCTCGTCGGATATGGGTGCGTACTTTTGCGAGTCCATTTGACTCTTGAATTGTTCAGCCCTTCGCTCCGTTTCCATTACAGAAACTTCATCACTACTATGGCTTCGGCTGACTTCTCACAGTTCGTTGTTACTACAGATTATTCTGTCTGCGAGACCTCACGGGATAAGTCGTCAGTCTTTCCTCGTCTACCTGCCTAATCTACCAGTATGAGTTACGATTGCCTTTTGGACTTCACGACGTTTGGCCCGCTTATCCGTCATACTAGCCTTGGTATTAGGTTTCTGTTCGTCAGGCTACGATTTCGCTATCCCTTCTTCTCGCCTGTACCTCGCGATACAAACCTTGGGAGTCGCTATGAGGTTCGTCGGCAACTACGCCCTGCGTGGACTTTCACCACAGACTGACGGCATGCCCGTCATACCAAAAAAGCTGCCGCATTGCTGCGACAGCTTTCCACTTAGGATAATATTTTTTAGCTTAGACCTCAAATAAAGGGACTTGGGCTAGTAATGACTCATTGTCAACAGAAATAGTTGTAACTGTTTCCGGACGCTGTGTCTCCTCAGCATCAATTCCGTAAAGAATCAGAGCAAGCTTGTGGCCATTCTTTACAGTATAGTCTGTAGGAACCATTTCAATATCATAATGATACATTTTACCTTTTTCAATTTCTTCTTTGCTCCACAGGCAGGTCCTGTTCTGAGCATTTAGCCATCCTCTTGAGATGACCTTGTACTGTGAAGGATCAGTCTCTCTTCCGAATCGGAATACAGGTCTGTCTTCTGCAGCAAGAACCTTTGCAGGATCTCCCTCTGCAGGCTCAACAGGCACCTCTTCGGCAGTGATTCTACAATCTTCTCCCAGGTCAACAAGCATAGCACTCAGCACAGCTGTTTCACGGTCGATAGCCGCATCAAAGCCCACCTTAACCGTTCCTGACATTCGCAGATTGCAATCATTCTTTTCACACTCAAAAGGATCCCAGACATATTTCAGCCTGTTTGTATATGCAGGATTGTCAGATAACACGAGTTCATCTAACCATTCCTTCAGATTATCTTTTTCCTTTTCAAATACAGTCTTTGAAATGTCGTCAACAATAACTCCCTGGGTTTCTCCGGAATTGATTGGGAACTTAACATATGAAGATTCCTTCGGTGGCCAGTTTTCACTTGCCATCCAGTTTTCCTGATCAAGGTTGCTTTCTACAAGTACCTTTGCTTCCTTCTCTATGCCATTATCAACACCATACAGATAATGATCAAGCCATCTGTGAAGAATATCCATTGTGTTGGATGCCTTCAATCTGTAGATGTACACATGTTCGCCCTGGTGAAGCATCATTTTGCGTTCGATACCTCTTTCCTCCAGGAGTTTGAAGAACGGTATGCACTGATTTGTCTTCACGTTCCAGTCATTAATTCCGTGGATCAGTAAAACAGAGCACTTTAATTTATCAATCTGGTTCAGATAGTTTCTTTCATCCCAGAATAAATTGTAGTTTCCTGTGTCTCTGTCCTCTCCTTCAACCAGTTTCTGAAGAGCTTCATTATATGCGTCCTTAACCTTTGCATAATCCTCCGGATCCTTAGCACGACTGAAACAGTACTTGGCTAAAATATCCAGATCATCTCCCTGCCATCCCATAGCCGGCAGGTTTAGTCCGCCATAACGATAATATGCATACCAGTTGCTTATTGCCGCTTCAGGGATAATCGTCTCTAGACCTTCAACACCTGTTGTAGCCACACCGATACAAAGAGTTCCCAGATAGGATTTTGCAGACATGGCAACTTTACCTGTACACCAGGTAGCCTTAATTTCGATGTTATCTGTTTTGTTAGTGAATGCTCTGCATCTGCCATTCAGCCAGTCTATTACCGCCTTGAAGGCCATTACTTCTTCTCTGGATCCTGTCAGGGTAAAACCCTCGGAATCCTTTGTTCCAAGACCTCCGCAGAACACTGATGCATATCCGTGATCATTAAAGTAATCGTAAAGTTCAGATATACATTCCATTTCAACATCTTCGGCTACAGGTGATGTTTCCGCATAACCGGCAGTTTGTCTTTCTTCCTTGATATCAAAGTTTATTTCCTTGTCAAAATCATATGTGATTTCTTCCTTGGATATATGCTGAGCTTTGTAAGCTTTGATCTCCTGATCTACATTGTGAGGAATATACCAGTCCTCATTGCAGGAAAGCATATACGGATTGGCAACGTAAATAGCCGGTACCTTCTTTCCTTCAAGGGTTTCCTTAGGTCTTTTGATGTAGACGGCAACCAGATCATACTTGCCGTCTCCATCTGTGTCTACCGGTGTTTCAACAAATACTTTTTCAAAAATAGTGTTCATATTTACAAACCTTATTTCTCGTCATTATTTCTCGTCGTTAGCCTTCATTTTTTTCTGCATTGACTTCCATACAAGCATCAGTACAGCACCGATCAGAAGCATTACAACTACAAAGCCGAAGAACTTGATGTATCCAGGTCTTCCTGGGTTCTGGTCGATTAATACACCTGCAAGAATTGACATGAAGATTTCCGGCAGATATCCAACTGTTGAGATAACACCTGCAGCTGTACCTGAATGCTGTTCAGGAATTCTAGCTTCATCCATCATGGACCAAGTCATTGAGTACACTACATTGTAGAAGATGTACATGATGATGAACAGTGCAACGTAAGGGATTGCACTTCCTGAAGTTGTTGGAAGTACCAGAATACCAACGATTGCAGCTGCCATTACGATGAATGATACAAACAGAGTGTTTGATGATCCTGCTCTGTCTGTAATGTATCCGCCACCTACACATGCACCGATTGAAATCCATCTCTTAAGAGCTGCGATTGTAGCGGCGATTGTTACAGAAAGTCCGAAGAATTCTGTTGAGTATGGTGTGAAGTAGTACATTGAAAGAGTTAATACGTAGTTACAGAATGTTACCATACCGATGATCCATACAGCAGGCATTTTCAGAACTTCGCCGATACCCTTGAATGTGATTCTTTCTGATGCTTCAATCTTGTCGTCTTCTTTAACAGTAAGGAATGTTAAGATACCAAGAGCGATAGTAAGTACTGAGTAGAAGATAATTACGCATCTCATACCTGCAACCTGGTCGTCCATCTGTCCTGCACCTAAACGGAATGCGATTACAGCAAGAGAAGCCATTGCAGCAGCACCTACGCCTCTACCTCCTTCGAAGAAGCCGAAGGCTTTACCCTGGTCTCCTGATCCGGAAAGTACTCTTACAGCCTTAACGCATGCAGGCCAGAAAGCAAACAGCGAGCTGATTCCCCAGAATGCATATAAGCATACAAGAGCAGGGAAGCTCAGTGGAAGAAGGTGAACAAATCCACCGATACCTGTTCCAACAAGTGATACAGTAAGGATTGTTCTGATAGAAAATCTGTCGGCTACGATTCCTCCGAACAGATAAGAAATCATACCGAATACTCCTAAGATACTTCCGAATACACCCATCTGAGTGTTTGTCAGATTGTAAGCTTCAAGATATACATCGTAGTAGTCATATCTGAAGTATGGCAGGCCATAGATAATCGCACCACTGATAGCGATGATCAGAATAGCCCCGAAGTTTTTGGCCATTTTGTCGTTCAGACCAATTTTCTTTAACAGGTTGTTCATTTTGTCCTCCTTAAATTAAAACTATAAATTATATACCTCGGCCATTTTTCGCCGCAAGTACTCAATATAATAATCCGAAGACAGGGTCTTGCCCGTAGCCTTCATCATCAGGTCAGCCGTGTCATACAGAGCTCCGTATTTGAAAACTCTGTCCTTCAGCCACTCCTTTATCACGTGAAAATCACCTCTGTCAGTCAGTGCATCAAAGCTTCCGCATTCTTCTTCTATTGCTTCCATAAGCTGAGCCGCATATATATTCGCCATAAAGTAACACGAAAAATATCCAAAATATCCCGCAGC
>JAQXLM010000035.1 GCA_029012125.1 Eubacteriaceae bacterium
GGAAAACCTATCGTAAACGATTACAAACACAGTTTTATACAGGCTTTCCTTATTTCCAAAGTATTTATATATAAGATTCTTATTTACACCAGCTCTTGCGGCTATCTCGTCTACTCTTGCACCAGAAAAACCCTTATCAGAAAATTCCATCTCACTGGCAAGAAGTATTTCAGACCGGGTTCTTTCTGCTCTCTGCTGCATGTGCTCTCCAAAAAGTAACTAATTGGTTACCTTTTATGTAGAATATTTTAAATCCACAATAATAGCGTGTCAAATTGATTTTTTCGTCAAGTTTTAAAATGTCGCGTTTTATGAAATATAATTTGTTTTATACAAAATATTTATGCTTTCAATATTTTTATACATCATGTCCATTATTTGCAGTACTAGAAGGATAGATTGTTATGATATATGAACTCTCTCCTCTTCAAGTACTTATGGATTTAAGTTTGAAATAGAAATGAAACATAAGAATCTCGACTCAGGAGTCCAATCAGCATTTGTAAAGGGAAATACATGTGAGCATATTCTAATCTGTTATTCCGATAGAAATCTTGCAAAAACAGTAATTGGAAATGAGATGATAAAAATAAAATTTGAAATCGATACCCTTCCTTCCCCATATGCTAGATACGATATCAAGTACAAGCTATTACCTATTCCATATGAAATCAGACTATATGACATGCCGTCTCTGTTCGCAGGAAAACTACATGCTGTCATTTGTAGGACATGGAAAAACAGAGTCAAAGGAAGAGACCTCTATGATTATCTCTTCTATATTGCAAGAGGAACAACAATAAACTTGAAGCATCTAAATGCAAGACTGGTGGATTCTGGTTTTGAAGGAGCACGAGAAGATCTGACACTTTATGAGATAAAGAAAATTCTTGAAAGACGATTCATATCCATAGACTATCAACAGGCCAAGGAAGATGTGCTACCCTTCATACAAAACCCTGAATCACTACGTATATGGAGTAAGGAGTTTTTTCTGTCATCCATAGATTCTCTCAAGTCATGACGCTTAGACAGGAACGCAAATTGTTGATGGATGCTTTTCATAGTACTACTGCTCAGTCAAAATAGCTAAAACAGAAGCCAATAGGGCAATGTCATTAAGTTAAGGGTTAAAAACCCTTAAAAACAGAAAACCACCTCGTGATTAAAATCATGGGGTGGCTTTTTTTTCTTGCTTATATTCTACTTTTTATGCAGTTTTACAGTACCGTATTCAAATGCATTCGGGTAAACATACCTAGTTGTTTTCTCTTTTGAGTCTTTTACAGAAAAACGTTCTTTTTGTACCGATGTGACAGTACATATTCCAGATCCTGCTACCTCAACCTTGTCTCCAACTTTAAGATAGGGAGTTCCTGTTTCTGCTCCATACATTTCATGGTATTCGTCTTCTTCCAATACTGTAGAGAATCCACCTACAGCTTCGCCTTCATGTCTGTTTATGCCTGTATATGAGAGTGATGCTTCTTCATGACGACGGAACTTGTAGATTGCATCATTCATCAGGGATTCATTGAACAGACCGATGGAAGTTAGAAGTTCAAAGTCGGTAACGCTGATACCCGTTACCTTCTTGAAAAGCAGAGGGCACAGCTTTGTCCGATACGCAGATGATATGGTAATCTTCTGCGGAAGCAAAGCCAGTGCGAGACAAACCCTGGAACACATCGTCCCATTCATTGAGAAGAAGCTGTTTTGAAGGTGAACCGGGAGAAAACGGTGGTGGCCTATGCCGGAAAGATAAAGTTTCTGAGATATGGCTTCTACAAAGGAAAGAAAGGGTTTGCCCTATGGGTTCACGCCAAATCCAAGGCGAAGATGAAAGCTAGGGTCAGAGAACTCACCAGCAGAAGAACGATAAACGACCACAAAAAGTGGAAGAAGGTAGACCTGAAACGGTGTGTGGTCGGCTGGGTGAACTACTACAAGCTGGCAGACATGGGAACATACCTCCAGAGCGTTGATGAATGGATGCGCAGACGTATCCGAATGGTGTTCTGGAAGAAAAGGAAGCGAGTCCGTAGAAGGTGGAGAAACCTACTGAAATTGGGAATTTCCAACGCAAATGCGGGCATTCTAGCCAAACTCCAGAAAGGGATACTGGCGGATGGCCGCCAGCTCAATACTACAAACAGCCCTCAGGGCTGAATTCCAGTTTTTCTATCCTTACTACCGCAAGTCTGTAGCGGTATAAACAGGGGAGGAGCCATGTACCAGACCGGTACGCACGGCTGAAGTGGGAGGTCGGCTGTCAAAATAATGGTCAGCCTCCTACCCGATTTCTTCAGTTCTAATTAGGAACCCTTATGGGGCCTGATTTGTGTTATACCGCGTGGGCCGCAGCAAACGCAAAGACGCTTACTCAGCGATCTTCTTGAACTCTTCGTAAACGAACTGAACCTTGGGACCGATAACAACCTGAACAGCAGTCTTACCGGGACGGATGACGCCAGAAGCACCGGAGGACTTAATCTTCTTCTCGTCAACCAGCAGACGGTCCTTAACTTCCAGTCTCAGACGGGTGATGCAATGGTCGATGGAGGTAACATTCTCCTTACCGCCCAGGCCT
>JAQXLM010000036.1 GCA_029012125.1 Eubacteriaceae bacterium
AGCCGGACCTCCTCGACCAGTCGTCGTTCTGATCTGATACCGTACAGATATCCAATCAAAAGCATTTTGAACATACTAATGGGGTCGATAGATGGACGGACAATCGCAGGATAGTATGGTGCCAGAAGCGTATAGATGAAGTCAAAGGATACAATTCGGTCAATTTTCCGAAGCAAGTGATTCTCTGGAATTAGTGACTCCATGTCCACAAATATCATTGCCATTTGTCTGCTTTGGCGACCCATCATACGAATCCCTCCCTATGGCTATTTTACCATAAAACAGGGTGTTTTGCTACTTTGTCAACAGGTCCCTTATTGTACATTATCTCTACTTAATATTCTACCCGGATTATTTAATTCTTAAAATTTATCCAGAAATAGTACAAGAGCCTAACCCAGCACACAATATGCTGTGGTTAGACTCTCGTAATATGGTGGAGGCGGCGCGTAACTGCTTATTATCACGCCGATTGCAAATTGGATTGACTGGCTATCCCGGGTGAAACATCCGGGTCAGCAAGGATTATCATTCTGCTATTCTCCGTGGGTTTTTGGCGGGTATCAATTTGTCAGTCTCCGCTGTTGACTGCCCATTTTAACTGGTGTAGTGAAAATAAAAAGTCCCGGTCAGCAGTACTTCTCATTATCACAGCGCAGCCGTTTCCTGCTCACCTTCTCTGCAACATACGCCAGAGTAAAGTAACGATCTGGCTACGGGTGCAATCATCAGCAGGGCTAAAGGTGGTGTCAGAAGTACCGTTAGTGATACCATTCTTAACTGCCCACAGCACTGCATCAGCATAGTAGTCGCCAGAATTCACATCGGTGAAGGGGTTTTCGCTATCAGCGGCGGGAGACTTCTGGCTACGCCACAGGAAGGTGACGATTTGCCCACGAGAGCAAGTTGCATTGGGGCTGAAAGTTGTGTCGCTGGTACCCTTGGTAATGCCATTTTCAACAGCCCACAAGACTGCATTGTAGTAGTAGCTGCCTGCGTCCACATCGGTGAAGGGCATGGTGCTGTCCTTGGGAGTAGGAGAACCAGCTGCTCTCCACAGGAAAGTCACTGCCTGGGCACGATTACAGGGAGCATTGGGAGAGAAGTGGGTATCATCGGTGCCCTTAGTAATGCCATTCTCGACAGCCCACAGGACTGCGTCATGGTAGTAGATATCGCCAAGAACATCCACAAAGGAGATTGCGGGAGCGTCTTCCTTGTACATAGTGAAGGTTGCCTGAACCGTGACATTAGAAGAGGGCATGGTAAAGATATACTTTCCATTACCATTATCGGTGAGCTTTACTTCATTGCCTCTCTTGTCAGTGACAGTGATAGTGTCCAGAATATAGTTATCATCAGGGGTAACAGTGATAGTGACGGTCTTTCCTGCGGATACAGAGGAACGATTTGTAGTTACAGTTCCACCATCGATGCTATCAGATATCTTCACCTGGTAGGAAGGCGAGGCAGGAGTTGTAGGGGACAATCCTTCTTTCTGGAAATTTGCGGTTATAGTAACGTCATTGTCAGGTATTGTAAATGTCGTATTCATGTTCGAAGCATCTTCGAACATACCCCCCCCCGATGAGGTCCAGCCAACAAACTTATAACCACTATCCGCTTCAGCAACTAACGAAATCTCCATATCAGCTGTATAGTAGCCATTTACATCTATAACCTTACCACCATATGTACTGTTTACCTGTATTTCGTGGAAAGAAACACTATCGAATTTTGCTGTTAAAATGGTATCTTCTCTAACTGCAAATCGATAAATCTGATCTTCAGATATGAGTGTGTCATTTTCATCGTACCATCCATAGAAAGTGCTGTTAGGCAGCGGATAAGCCTCGATCTGTGCAAAGTTGCCTTTCAGAAAACTTCCTGCTCCGTCAACATAACCGCCGGCATATTCACCGTCAACCGCATCTACACGCAAGACAACATCATAACGTTCAGACGGAATGGCATTGCCGCTATACGTTTCATCAGGCTCGACGATAGAGTTGTTATGAAGCAGCCGATATCCAACCGTAGATCCCTCGTGCGCATTCTCTTCCAGCTCGGAAGCAGAAATTTCTGGAACAACACCCGTCAGCACATCTCCTTCAGTGACATTAACATCGTAATAGTTCAGCAGACGAGTTTCCCCTCCACAGAGGTAATTAAATTCGCTGAGAGAATACGAGACCTTGCCGTTGTCTGTTGCAGTTATTTCAACGGTATACTCTTCGTCGCCAGGGAGATAAACGATTTTTTCGCTATTGTCATTGATATAGCAAACAATAGAACTATTACAATCTATAACAACATCGTCCAAAATCGAAGCAACAAGAACTTTTTCACTGTTATAAACATTAACGTTTACCGGGCAGTTGATTCTAATTACTCTCGTAATACTGGAATTCACTTTGTCGGCAATATAATCCTTATTGAAATTAGGATCCTGAGACCGAACCCAAGCCAAGGAAACCTCAGGAAAGTGTGCATTTAAAAGACCGTTCGTGAGAATATCCACAAATTTTACAATTAAGTTCACCGAATCTGTGTTGTTATTCCACGCATCAGCAGCAACTTGAAGAATAACGTCACGCAGGCACTCAGCAATAGCATCAATAAAACCGTTTATTTCTGCATACTCTTCAAAAACACTGCCCAGCTTCTTCATTAAGCGCAGTTCAACATCCTCTACTCTGTCATCATAGCTATAGAACGGATTCAAGTCGAGCATAGGAGAAATAATGTAAACAATATTATCCATTGTAAACAGTTCGGAAAAGTTTTTCATAAACTGGTTGACATCAAAAACTTCTCCTGCATAATCCCCAATACCTGCTCCCATACCGTCATAGTGCTTAACAACACCAAGAACCTGTCTGACCATGTGTTGCAGATTCTCCACATAATACGCTCTGCTTTTTATTACATCCTCAGCAAGATAGTCAACTGCGTCGACGAGTACAGTTTCAGTATCTGCCTCAGACTCTTCCCACCACCAAAGAGGATCGCCAAAGGGAAGAAATTTGCTCTTATCAATCTTTAAATTTTTCTTAGTAGATAGTTCAGGAACAGCATAATCACTCTCCTGATATCCAAGCTTTTCCAGCTCTTCTATCATCGCATCATACTCTTTGTCCCAGTCATTTGCAGCCTGTGCAGTCGGAAGAGGCCAATCACTATCTTGGTTATATCGGACAAAGCCCCACTTGTACGGTGCTACATAAGGAACCAAGTCGTTAAGATTCACGACATTATGTATATTCTTATGCGTTCCAATGATGTTTTCGCCCAATACTCCCATGGGTGCTTCAAAAGTGTAGCAGAAGATGTCCGAGATTGGATGCGGAAGGGTGTATCCCTCATTAATAGCACCAGCAACCATGTTCGCAGTTGCGCCGGCCCGACTATAGCCGACTATCCACAATTTAATGTTGGGGGATTCGGTATTGTCTAAGCTTCCCAAATAATTCACGAGAAATGCTAAAACGTCATCTCTCGCTTGAGCAAATCCCTGATGATCGCCATCTTCGCCAATCGTAAAGTTACTTGACCATTCGCTGCCATACCCGCCTCCGCGGATAACCAAAGCAACCAAAGTATATTCCTTGCCAGTTGCTTTTTCCGTAATTTGCTTTCGTGCCGCAACTACACCGATGGAATCTTTTTCAGGAACCTTTTCCCAGAAGCCATTTGCAGAAAAATGATCGAATCCAAGTCCACCATAGCCATTCTTTACAGCGGCTTCGTCAGGGCTACCCAACAGCAGAGTTTTAACATTGACAAGCTTATCTTTCCAGAAAAGCTCATCGTCTTCAGTTAGGCTGGGATCATACCAATCGTCGTAATTATAACTTGAGAATGTTGACAGTTCCAGACACAATGACATGGTGGCTAAGGAACTATTATAACGCTCCGGATCCTTGGAAAAATAGTTGTCCGTGTAGTAATACTCCGCAGTTGAATCTTGGCTTTTCACATATTCCCCTGCATAATTAAACTTGCCTACAGAACTAAGAATATCTTCTGCCACTTCTCCAAATTCAAATTCCAAATCACTTGGATCATTAACCTCGTAAAAACAATTGTCTGAGGATGCCAAGTCTCGTGCTGTCAATTTGAAAAACGCTGCAATGTCAGTGCCTTCCTCCGGCATACCTTTCATGGTCTGGAATAAACCCAAGACATACAGTGTTGCCTGGGCCTTTACATTGGAAGCCACATCGTATGCATTATTAGCATAAGCATACAGATGTATACCAGTATCTGTTCTATGCCAGTTGCTGCCAACAGTATCAGTGCTATAATGACCGTCATAGCTGTAGGCACCATTGTTTGTCATTCCCGTTGTAAACAAAACAACATTTTTTTTGACGGTGTCACTCTCCTGAATGTCAGAAATGAGCTCATTCGCTATGCTTAATCCCGCTGAGATATCTCTTGTTTCACCTGATGCATACAAATTATCAATATCAACACTCAACGAATCAATGTCATCCGTAAACTCTGACACCACTTGTGCAGTAGCCTTATATGAAACAATTGCTACGTAGTTCTTACCATCCGCGTAGAGGATGCTTTTAAGGAAAGATTTTGCAGCCGCTTTAACATGGTTGATTGCTGTGTCAGCTGTGTAGATTGGCTCTCCATCCCATGTAAACTTTGCTGTACTTGATGTATCCAACACCAGGACAGTATAACGAGTCACAGCGGAGTCTTCACCGGTTGCTGCGGTTGCTGTAACAGGTATCATACCCGACACTAAAACAATGGTCAGGAATAGACATATTAGCTTTTTGACTTTTAGCATAAATTCCCCTCCAAATTATTTTAATAAAGATGGATCTATTTTACTTCAACACATAAATCTTATCGCCCTCCCATTCAATCAATTCAATCTCTTCATCAGGTGTAAGACAAAAGGCTGGCCGCACGCCGTTGTAATATCCACCCTGATTGTTTGGATTATAAATTCCCCCTATGCCAACAACCCCTTCCTTGCTGACGCCACATACGATGGTTCTTCCTGATGTGTTGGGAGTTCTCAACCACCAGCTACCTGGTATATTATCCTTATATGTTCCAATCCGATGGGTTTTATCGGAGAAATATAGCAGCTCATTACCTTCTTTTAGATTGGTTCTGGACCCTCCTGCGTTTAGCTCTGTGAACGAAAGCAGGAACACATACCGATCTATTGTTTTCGTTTCTTTTCCTCCTATACCCAAGCTTTCTTTTTTCGTAATTTCTATTGTACTTTTGACAATCGAATCTTGAACATCAACAGACAATGTATTCAAATAGTCTTCGTTTAGGTAGTGATCAATTGAACTATTCTCATAGTAAGCGGCTTTTTCTCCAACGTTATTGTAGATCTGGTCATCATCCAATAAGTGCTCACGAAGCAGGAGGCAATTATCATTGTAATTGCGTGTGAGGACAAGATAAGGTGTGAATATACCATTTTCTGCAATATATACCCTATAACCATGTGACGCATTTGTGTCATATGCAATATCTTCTAAAACAGATGGGGAACAATTCAGTTTTTCTTCGTTCTCTTCTGGCGCTCCACCCCCAAAAAAACAGAGCAATATAAACGCAAGGAGTAGCAATCGAGCCATAGTTGACCTCCAGAAATCCCAACAACATTCAAATTACTATATGGATAAATAATTCCATCACAGCTATCCCTGTTTTTCAATTGATGAACAGACATATAAGAAAGCTAATTTGGCGAGTGCCACATCAACTTAGTCCCTTGACAGTACCCAAATTTCATTCAATCTACAGATGTGTAGTCTAAGATTATATCCGCAGCCCCATGGAAAAGAAATTCATTGACATTTACAGTTCTTCGTAGGAGTACATACTTTTCTCCTTATGGAGGTCTAACTTTTCATCTCCATCCCCGTGCCTCATACTTTTTATTGTTTTTTACTATACCAAAACAGTTTCTTTCCGAAAAGACTATTTTCAAAATTAACCGGTTTTCTGTCAAAATTGATTACACAGTATATAAGTCTACATATAATACGATCTCACACATATTGCTTTTCCTGCGTATATCCTTTATAATTCTTATACTTTTAACTTTCTGAAGCAACATAACAAGGGGTTTTTGTATGTATTTGGTATATATCTGTGATGACGATCCTGTTTTTACTGCCTCTCTGGCAGAGCAGGTTCGAGCAGTCTTTCCTTATGGCTGCCAGATCGAACGATTTCACTCTGCACAGGATCTTTCTGCCGCTGTGTCTGCAAAAAGGCCAGATATCGCCTTGCTGGATATCGAGCTTGGCTTCGACAATGGGATTTCCCTGGCCAAGCAGCTTTTTCCTGCCGGTTCCAATACCCAGGTCATTTATATCACCGGATATGCAGAATACTGCACAGATGTCTACGAAACAGAGCACATCTACTTCCTGCTTAAACCTCTTAAATTACCGGAACTGCAACGGTCACTGTCTAAAGCAGTCGAACGACTAAAACTCGCCCCCGTTTCCCTGATCGTCCGAAATAGCTCCATTACCTGCAAGCTTCCCCTGCCGAACATCCATTACATCGAAAGCCATGTACGAAAACTGTATGTCTACACTGCAGAGGATCGCTACGAAATGGGCGGTAAGCTCTCCTCCCTCCCAATGGCAGTGCAGTGCCGGATGATACACTGTCACAAAAGCTTCCTGGTCAATCCCCAGCACATCCAGGCTATCATTACGCCGAATGGCAGCTTTAACAAATACTTTCAGCTTTTCTCCGGTCAGACCATTCCCATCAGCCAGTCCAAGTGGCGGACATGCCAGCAGGAGTTTCTCTCTCTGCTGAACCAGTCAAGTTAAGGAGGCTCCATCCATGGATAACCTCATCCCCTTCCTCCTTTGGGAGCTCTCCCCTTTTCCATCCGCCGTAGTCTGCTGCTACACCATGTCCTATTTCCTAAACATCTCCCGGCGAAAAACATTTGCGCTGTGCCTTGCCTTGGCAGAATCCATTTGCCATGCGTTTTTCCATCTCGTCCCCGGGCTCTCCCACCCTGAGTATCTCAACTCCACCTTGCAGGTCCTTTTGATATTCGGCAGTGCACTTCTGTTTTCCAAAAGTCCCCTTCTCCATCGACTCCTGGCCCCGGCCCTCAACATTATTATCACCACTCTGCCAGAGCCACTGAGCCTTTTTGTTCTTTTATATGTCAGCTCTGATTCCGTGGATCCCACCGACTACATTGCCGTAGCCTCCGACCCTGCCGCTCTGTTTTTGGTTCGGTTCTCCTACTTCCTCCTGGTCTGCCCTCTTTGCCTTTTAGGGGCACAAATCTGGGATCGCGTAGTTAAAAAAGCCTCAGGTCAGATTCTCCGTCCTACCTTCCTTTTTCCTCTTTCCCAAGCCATTGCTTTGCTGCTTGCTACTGTACTGGCTGATATTCATCTTCAGAGCTCCCAGGCCCCTATCTACTGCGCATTCCTGCTTGCGGCAGCTCTGCTGTGCATCCTGGCCGACTATTATCTTTTCCGCTCTATGCGTCAACTCACAGAAAAAGCAGCCGCTGAGGAACGGGCAGGATGGTTTGAATACCTTCTGGAACAGCAGCATATCTACTACGAACAGTACCTGAGCGACCTTGAGGACACCTCCCGCATTCGCCATGACATCCGAAATCAGCTGCAAACGGCCTACACCTTGATGGCCCAGCACCAGGACACCAAAGCCCGTGCTATTTTAGACGGTATCTCTTCCACATTGGACCATCAGGCGGTTTACTGCCAAAACCGGGTGGTAAACTCCGTGTTGTCCGTGAAGGGAAATCTTTTCATCCAGGCCGGAATTTCCTTTCGGTTTGACTGCACTCTCCCGGATGAAATTCCCCTTCCTGAAGTGACTCTTTGCAGCCTTTTTACCAACGTACTGGATAACGCCTACCACGCTGTCACCCTGACCCCCGGGGTTAACCAGGAGATCATTCTTTCCTCATACATAAAAAACGGAGGATTCCTGCTCACCTGCCGCAACCCGGTTTCACCCCATACAAAGCAGCTACCGTCCCAGGACCAACAGCAACAGGCAATAAGTACCGGTCAAAGACACGGGCTGGGCCTCTCCATCCTTCAAAATATTGCAGATACCCACAATGGCACTATGCGCGTGGATATCTCTGAAGCTACGTTCTGCATCCAACTTTTTCTTCATCTGGAGTAGGTAACACATGCAGCTAAATAAATATCCCCCGGCAAAGCCGGGGGGGATTTCACATGCAGGCAAAGCCCTCTGTTCTTCGCAGACGCGTAAACGCGTAAGTACGGCCTGTCAGCTGCGTAAAGACTGTTACTTGCGGCCTGTAAACGGGCTGCTTCCGCTAATTGTCAGCTGTTCGCCCATTTCATCCTCTTTCAGTTGATTCTTTATGTACTCCGCAATTCGGCTTGCGTTTTTTCCTGCCGTATCCACGTAGTACCCTCTGCACCAAAACTCACGGCTCCGGTACTTGTACTTCAATTCGCCGAATTTTTCATACAGCATCGTGCTGCTCTTCTCTTTCAGGTAGCCCATAAAGCTCGACACTGAGATTTTCGGCGGGATCTCCACCAGCATGTGGATATGGTCTTGGCAGACTTCTGCCTCTATGATCTTTACTCCTCTCCACTCACACAGCTGGCGTAGGATTTTTCCTATCTCCACGCGCTTCTCTCGATAAAATACTTTCCGACGATATTTCGGCGCAAATACAATATGGTATTTGCAATTCCACTTCGTATGAGATATACTGTTAATGTCATTTATGCTCATAGAATGACCTCCT
>JAQXLM010000037.1 GCA_029012125.1 Eubacteriaceae bacterium
AAAGGCTAATATAATGAAGAAAACTGACGGAAACTTCAGCAGAATATTCCATCAGGTTGCGGAAGATTATCCTGACATTCAGACCGATGAATGGTATATCGATATTATGACAGCCAACCTGGTGAACAAAAGCATCAGAAATCAGTTCCAGGTTTTCGTACTTCCAAATCTGTACGGCGATATCATCACCGATGAAGCAGCAGAGATTCAGGGTGGCGTAGGAACTGCAGGAAGTGCAAATGTAGGTGACAGATATGCCATGTTTGAAGCAATACACGGCAGTGCACCGAGAATGATTGAAGAGGGTCTGGGTGATTATGCTAACCCGTCAAGCATTTTCAAAGCTGCTGAAATGATGATCAGACACATCGGACTTACAGAAAAAGCCGACAAGCTTGCGGCTGTACTGGCTGAATGTATGGAAAAAGGACCAAAGGTAACGGGCCTTGCAGATGGCGCGAAGGGCAAAGAACTTGCAGACTGGGTATGTGACAGACTGTAAAAAACTCAATTTCCCACCCGGCCCCGATGTTAATAAAAGCCCTTGGACTGTGTATCGGTCCAAGGGCTTTTGTGCGCCAATAATAAAGAGTAAAAATCTTAAGCGATTTCCAGAGCGATTTCCATCATTTTAGTGAATGTAAGCTGTCTCTCTTCTGAAGTTGTCTGCTGGCCTGTAATGATATGGTCAGAAACAGTGCAGATGCAGAGAGCGTTCTTGCCTGCCTTCATTGCTTCATAATATAGAGCTGCTGATTCCATTTCAACTCCCATAACGCCAAGCTCCTTAAGCTTCATCTCTCTTCCTGATTCATCGTAGAAAATGTCTGATGAGTACATAGTACCAACGCGTGGTTCAATTCCAAGCTTTTCAGCAGCGGCTTCGGCCTTCTTAAGAAGCTCATAGGAGCATACAGCCGGGATATTGGCATCAATCTGGAACTGAGCTGCCCAGTTTGAGTTAGTCACGCTAGCCATAGCGATAACGATGTCTTTTAGTTTTATGTCTTCCTGAAGAGCACCTGCAGTACCTACTCTGATGATGTTCTTTACGTCGTAGAAGTTGAACAACTCGTGAGAGTAGATGCCGATGGAAGGCATACCCATTCCGGAAGCCATAACGGAAACACGCTTACCCTTATAGGTTCCTGTATAGCCCTGAACTCCTCTGATGTTGTTAACCAGAACCGGATTTTCAAGGAAGTTTTCAGCGATAAACTTTGATCTTAGCGGATCGCCTGGCATGATTACTGTTTCAGCAAAATCACTTTTCTGACAGCCGATATGTGGTGTTGGGATATTTGACATTTTATTCATCTCCTTCGTGTGCTAAAATAAATAATATATTAATAATTTACCTAAAATATGATAAAAAGTCAAAACAAAAAAACAGGAGAACATAATATGAACAGAAAAAGGGTTTGTGTAATATATACCGGAGGAACTATCGGCATGTTTCCAACGGAAAACGGCTATGCACCCAAGAAAGGCTTCTTCGCACAGGCCATGGGTGAAATAAGCGATCTGAAAAGTACCAGGATGCCTCAGTGGGAGCTGATTGAATTCGACCCGCTGCTTGATTCTTCCAATATTGCGGTAAGCCAGTGGAATCAGATTGGAAGAGCAATTTGGGAAAACTATAACAGCTATGACGGTTTTGTCATTCTCCATGGAACAGACACAATGGCATACACCGCCTCAGCACTTTCCTTCATGCTGGAGGGATTATCAAAGCCGGTAGTGATTACAGGCTCCCAGATTCCTCTTTCACAGCTGCGCAGTGACGGATTTGACAACATCATTACATCTATTATGATTGCAGGCCAGGACCGGGTGAAAGAAGTATGTCTTTACTTCGGAGGCAAGCTGATCAGAGGGAATCGTGCAACAAAGTCATCAGCTGACGGGCTAATTGCTTTTGACTCTCCAAACTATCCATATCTGGCAGAAGCGGGTATAGATATTGAGTATAACGATACAGTATTATATAAATCGGAAGAAAAGAGTCAGCTTAACCTGGTGGAGCTGAAGCAGACATCCATCGGAGTGCTTAAAATATTCCCGGGAATCCAATTCAGCCTGTTTGAATCCATAATGACAGAGCGACTGCAGGGCATTGTTCTGGAAACCTTCGGAACAGGAAATATTCCAAGCACGGACAATGAGCTTCCGCATATTATCGAAAAAGCCTTCAACCACGGCACAATAGTAACCGTATGCTCACAGTGCCAGAGTGGTACAGTCAGACTGGGAGCCTACGAGACCAGCTCAGCATTATCTAAAGCAGGTGCGGTAAGTGGATTCAACATGACTACAGAGGCGGCAGTTGCTAAGCTGTACTACCTGTTCAGCCTGGGTCTGAGCAGAGACAGAATAAAGGAGCTTATGGAAGAGGATATGAGGGGAGAACTGTCTAAATAGGCCATGAGAGCTGCAATAAGCTTCAAGTGTTGAACTAAATTCCGTAATGTGGTAAAATACAAGGATAAATTTTATATATAGAGGAAGAAAATCAATGAATAATAAAAGATTTGATGGCGTATATTATGATTTCAGAGAAATCAGAGACATGAAGGATATGATTTCCGGCAGTGCAAAGTTGTACAAGGATAAGGCGGCTTATCTGCAGAAGGACAAACCGGGCGGAGTATATCAGCCAATAACCTATGACAGATTCTACGAAGAGATGGAGGCTCTGGGAACCAGAATGATGGATCTGGGTCTGAGTGGAAAGAAAATCGCAGTTATCGGAGAAAGCTGCTATCAGTGGATTCTGACATATTTCGCAGTAGTATGCGGAGTAGGGGTAATCGTGCCTCTTGACAAGAACCTTCCTGAGGACGAGCTGAGAAGCCTGATAAGAAGATCGAAGGCAAGTGCAATAGTATATACAAAGAGAAGCGAAAAGAGCCTGGCAAGTATTTTCGCTGAGCCGGAAACAGTAGAGCATTTCATTTCCATAGGAGATGAAGAGCACTCAGAGAAGGCTCTTTCACTGACTAAGCTTATTGAAGAAGGAAACAGACTGCTGAAATCAGGTGTGCGGGAATATGTGGACGCAGACATAGATCCTGAGGCTATGGCAACTTTGATGTTTACATCCGGAACAACAGGAATGGCTAAAGGCGTTATGCTTTCTCACAAGAACATTGTGGCAAACGTTTACGCAATGTCCAAGCTGGTATGCATTCCGAAAAACGGAGTCGTACTTTCAATCTTACCGATTCACCACGCTTATGAATTCACATGCAGCATCTGTACAACCTTCTATCAGGGAAAAACCGTTGCAATCTGTGAAGGCATGAAATATGTACAGAAAAACATGCAGGAATCCAAGGCAAATATAATGCTGGGTGTTCCTCTTGTCTTCGAAAAGATGGCAAAGGGAATGTGGAAGCAGGCGGAAAAGAGAGGCGAGGCA
>JAQXLM010000038.1 GCA_029012125.1 Eubacteriaceae bacterium
TACCGATGGAGAAACCTTCATCGCCTTTTTCAACGATAAATGCGGAAATTCCGTGGTTTCCTTTTGACTTATCTGTCATAGCCATTACTACGAATACATCAGCATATCCACCGTTTGTGATGAATACCTTAGCTCCGTTTAGAATCCATTTTCCGTCAACCAGTTCAGCTCTTGTCTGCTGTCCGGAAGCGTCTGTACCTGCGTTAGGTTCAGTTAGACCGAAAGCACCAAGCTTTTTGCCGGAAAGAAGGTCAGGAAGATACTTTTTCTTCTGCTCTTCATTACCCCAGTTGAAGATTGGCCAGCAGCATAGTGAAGTGTGTGCTGAGCAGATTACACCTGTTGATGCGCAAACTCTTGATAATTCTTCTACAGTGATAGCGTATGAGATGTGATCTCCGCCTGCTCCACCGTATTCTGTTGGGAATGGAATTCCTAGTAAACCGTAATTAGCCATCTTTTCTACTGTTTCAACCGGGAATCTGTGTTCCTGGTCGATTTCTGCAGCTAAAGGTTCAACTTCGTTAGTGGCGAATTCTCTAACCATTTTTCTTACGAATTCTTGTTCCTTCGTTAGTTGAAAGTTCATGTAAATTGCCTCCTTAAATAATAATAACGGTCCTTCTTGGGAAGGATGTATTTTAACCGTACTGAACTAATGCTGTTATGACAAATTTATAACAACATACATATATAGTAAACCATTTTTAGACACTTTTTGCAAGTCATTTTTGTATTTTCGCCTCTAAATTACAACAAATTTTTTCTTTTATATTGTCTATGGCTTTCTTTTCTATGCGAGATACCTGAACTTGTGAAATACCTGTCATCTTTGCAATTTCACGCTGAGTAAGATCTCTGCAGTATCGCAGAGAAATGACTTTTTTCTGCAGCTCCGGCAGCTTTCCAATTTCTGCCTTTAGAGTAATCCAGTCAATTCTGTCCTCCGGGTCAGCCTCAACACCTGCCTGATTACTCTCAGGATTAAACTCGCAGCTGTCCAGACTCGCAATTCCGTTTACAGCTTTTTCTGCCGCAATAATCTCCAGTACATGCTCCTTGCTTGTTTTCATTTCATAAGCTATTTCCCCTATTCTGATTTCTTTACCCGTTGTCTTCAGATGTCTTTCTCTGATGGCTTTGATAGATTGGATATCGCTCTTCATGCTTCTGCTGACTTTGATTCTTCCGTTATCACGAAAATACTGTTTCATTTCTCCCAGAATAATCGGTACGGCGTAGGTGGAGAACATTACCCCGTATTCTGTGTTAAACTTGTATACAGCCTTTAACAATCCCATATATCCGATTTGTACGAAATCCTCATACTCTGTTTCCGGGGACGAGAATTTGAGGGCAAGCTTTTTTACCAGGCCGGTGTTCTGTATTATCAGCTGCTCCTTTGCATCCTCGTCACCATTTTGTGCCAGTTCAATTAACTTATATGTAGCTTCCTTTGGGACAGGCACATATTTACCTTCCATAGTAAATGTCCAGGTTTTTTATCAAAACCACCACCGTCCCTTTTTCCGGTTCTGATGTTACCTGCACCTTGTCGGAAAAGCTTTCCATTACGGTAAAGCCCATTCCTGACATCTCATTATCCGCTTCCGTTGAAAACATCGGCTCCATAGCCTTCTCTACATCCTCTATACCCTTTCCGTAATCGGTTATCTTTATCTCAAGTTTATCCGGAGCTATCATTTCCAGCTCCATCTCAATCAGACCCTGACCCATTCCTTCATACCCATGAATAATACAATTGCTAACCGCTTCCGATACCGCCGTTTTTACCTCAGTCAGCTCCTCCACAGTAGGATCCAGCAGGGCCAGATATCCGCTGACCACTGTTCTGGCAAAGCTCTGATTTTCCGGTAGCGCTTCAAAGCTTACCTTCACAGGATTGTTGTTAAAGCTGTTTTTCATGTTCTGCATCCCCTTCCTCTCCTTCTTCATATTTCATCAAAGAAAAAACGCCTGACATTTCAAGAATCTGTTTTACCAGTCCTGAAGCATTGCGAATTACCACCCGGCCACCTGAAGCCTTCATCTTATTGTATCTTCCTAAAACAATTCCGATTCCCGAGCTGTCCATAAATGTGACACGAGAAAAATCGAATACAACAGTCTTTACACTGCATTCATCCAGCATAAAGTCAATGCTTTCTCTTATTCCTGTGGAGATGTGATGGTCTACCTCACCACAAAGTCTTACTGTCAAAGAATTGTCTTCGCAAACGTATAATAATTCTGTTTCCATAACAAAACCCCCTTTTCTCTATTATATAACCGGCATTGTGCCCTGTCTTTAAGAGAAAAGGGGGATATGATTCTAATTTTGTCTTATTTTGACGTAAAAGCTTACGCCTTGATGTGGACGATTTCCTCTGATGCAACTGCAGCAGCAACCAGACCTTCAACATCAAGCTTGCTTTCAGATTCCTCTATTCTTTCAAGCTTTGGTCTGGTAGTAGGATGCTTTGGAAGGAATACGGTGCAACAATCCTCATATGGCTGGATTGAAGTCTCGTAGGTTCCGATTTCCTCTGCCTTATCCATAATATCCACCTTATCCATGGCAATCAAAGGTCTCATAACCGGCATCTTCACACAGTTATCTGTGACAACCAGGGATTCTGCAGTCTGACTTGCAACCTGGCCCAGATTCTCTCCTGTTATGAGCATCATTGCTCTGTTCTTTTCCGCTATTTTTTCAGCAATACGCATCATGAATCTGCGCACCAGAATTGTGGTTTCCTCTTCAGGGCAGTTTGAAACGATCTGTTCCTGAATAGGAAGCAGATTGATTACATGCATCTTAAAGTTTCCGCAATAGGATGCAATGATTCGTGCAAGGTCTTCAACCTTTTCCTGAGCTCTCGGACTTGTGTACGGATATGAGTGAAAGTGAACAGCTTCAATAACCATTCCCCTCTTGGCCATCATCCATGCCGCAACCGGGCTGTCAATTCCGCCTGAAAGAAGAACCATTCCTTTGCCGTTGGTGCCCAGAGGCAAGCCTCCGAAGCCGGCGATTTTCTGCTGATAAATATAGGATTTATCATGTCTGACATCGACAAAAAGATGAACGTCAGGATTGTGCACGTCAACCTTTAGCACCTTACAGCCGATGAGAACCTTTGCCCCTATGATTCTTGCAATGTCCGGCGATTTTACAGGAAAGTTCTTGTCTGCTCGTTTTGCCTCGACCTTAAAGGTTTTGATACCCTTTGTTTCAATAAGCTCCAGCATATACTTTACCGCTTCTTCGCCGATTGCATCCAGATGACTTTCAGCTTCTACCGCAGGGCTGATAGATGCAACACCGAAAACTTTAGAGATTTCCTTAAGCAACGCATCCTTATCTATTGACTTGTCTGCTCTGACGAATATAAGGCCTTCATGGCGTCTTACATCCACATCACCGAACCTTTTTACATTCTTTTTGATTCGATCTACAAGCATTCTTTCAAAATATGGTTTGTTCATTCCCTTAAGGGCAACTTCACCACATCTTACGATAAAAATATTCTGTTCGTTCATCTTCTTCTCCTTCACCTTATCTGAATGAGCCCAGACGCCTGAATCTTTCCACAGCCGTTTTCAGCTTATCCAGAACATAATCCATTTCTTCTATTGTGTTGAATTCGCTGAAACTGAATCTTATAGCGCCTTCTATCTCCTTGAAGTTCAGTCCCATGGCTGTCAGCACATGACTCTGACTTCTGCTTTTCTTGTTTGATGAGCATGCTGAACCTGTGGAAACATAAATCTTATCCTGCTCCAAGGTGTGCAGCAGAACCTCACCTCTGGTTCCTAAAAAAGATACATTCAGTACTGATGCCGCTCCGTCTGCAGGGCTGTTTATCAGAACATCCTTAATCTGGTCCTTTATTCCTGCCAGAAGATATTCTCTGGCATTTTTCATTGCCTTTATTCTTTCATCAAAGTTATCAAAGGCCAGCCGGGCTGCCGTACCAAAGCCAACAATCCCGGGAACATTTTCTGTTCCTGACCTGTATCCCTTTTCCTGTCCTCCGCCTAAAATATACGGCGGCAGTTTAATTCCTTTTTTTACATACAGGACACCCATTCCCTTTGGACCGTGAATTTTGTGTGCACTTAATGAAATCATGTCCGCACCGCAATTGGTCAGATCAACCTTTCCGTATCCCTGAACCGCATCAGTGTGAAATACAATGTTCTCTGTGAGCTTTGATATTTCCTGAAGGGGCATTATGGTGCCGGTTTCATTGTTCACACTCATGATTGATACCATGATAGTATTGTCATCTATGGCATTTTTCAATGCTTCAGTATCAAGTCTGCATTCTCTGTCCACGCCGATATACTCGACCAGGAAGCCTTCTTTCTCCAGACTTCTGCAGGTTTCCAACACCGCAGGATGCTCTACAGCGGAGGTTATTATTTTATTCCCTTCCCTTCTTTTGCTGTGTGCAATTCCGTAAAGCGCAGTGTTATCGCTTTCCGTACCGCAGGAGGTGAAAATTATTTCATCCTCTGATGCTCCCAGAGAGTCTGCAATGGTCTTTCTTGCACCCCTGATTTTCTTCTCTGCGTCCAGCCCTAAAGTATGCAGGGATGAAGGGTTTCCGTAAAAGTCATCCATGACTTTTTTCATTTCGTCTGTGACCCTGTCATATTGTCTGGTTGTTGCACTGTTATCTAAATATACAAGCATGTTTTCACCTTATTACTTCATTTAATGAACAAATAACTCCCCACGAACCATGGGGAGTTTAATCTTTCTAAATCTTACTTAGCGTAGTCAACAGCCTTAGTCTCTCTTACTACGTTAACCTTAATCTGTCCTGGGTATTCAAGTTCAGATTCAATTTTCTGAGAAATCTCTCTTGCAAGCAATGCAATACCTTCATCATTTACTTCTTCAGGTTTTGCAATAATTCTGATTTCCCTTCCAGCCTGGATTGCAAAGGACTTATCAACACCAGGTGTAGTATTGGCAATCTCTTCAAGCTTTTCAAGTCTCTTGATATATGCATCCAGAGTTTCTCTTCTTGCTCCCGGTCTTGCAGCTGACAGTGCATCTGCCGCAGCAATCAGAACTGCTTCCATGCTCTTAGGTTCATAGTCGCCGTGATGAGCTGCCATGCCGTTTATTACAGCATCGCTTTCCTTATACTTTTTCAGGACTTCGATACCTATATCCACATGGGTTCCTTCATACTCATGGTCAAGGGCTTTGCCGATATCGTGAAGCAGTCCGGCTCTCTTTGCAAGCTTGGTATCCATTCCAAGCTCACCTGCCATTAAGCCGGCAAGGTGAGCAACCTCTACAGAATGCTTAAGAACATTTTGTCCGTAAGAAGTTCTGTATTTCAGTCTGCCCAGCAATTTTACCAGCTCAGGATGTAGATTATGAATTCCAACCTCAAATGTTGCCTGTTCACCCTCAGCTTTTATGATTGCATTAACTTCTTTCTGAGCCTTTTCAACCATTTCTTCAATTCTTGCAGGATGGATTCTGCCGTCAACAATAAGTTTTTCCAAAGCAACTCTGGCGATTTCTCTTCTTACCGGATCAAAACCTGAAATGATAACAGCTTCAGGGGTATCGTCGATAATCAGATCTACGCCTGTCATAGTTTCGATTGCTCTGATATTTCTTCCCTCACGGCCGATGATTCTTCCTTTCATCTCGTCGTTTGGAAGGGCAACCACGGACACTGTGCTTTCAGCAACGTGATCTGCCGCACATCTCTGAATCGCTCCGGAAATGATTTCCTTGGCTCTCTTATCAGCTTCTTCCTTTGCCTTAGTTTCAATATCCTTAATCATTACGGATGCATCATGTCTTACATCCTTTTCAATTTCTGCAAGCAGCAGCTGTTTTGCTTCTTCAGCAGTAAGACCGGAAATCTTTTCCAGTTCTTCAATCTGTTTTGCCAGGAAGTTGTCCAATTCCTTTCTCTTTTCCTGAAGCTCTGCTTCCTGTCGGGAAATGTTTTCTACCTTCCTGTCAATGTTTTCTAGTTTACGGTCAACAGACTCTTCCTTCTGCGCCAATCTTTTTTCCGCACGCTGGATTTCTGCTCTTCTTTCCTTTGCGTCACGTTCCGCATCTGTTCTAAGACGATGGGCCTCTTCTTTTGCTTCTAATGTAATCTCTTTTTTTATAGTCTCGGATTTATTCTGGGCGTCAAGAATAAGGTTTTTGGCCTTCTGCTCTGCACTGCCAATAGCCTTTTCCCCAACGTTTTTTCTATATATATATCCGATTAATAGTCCAATGACTAATACTACTACGCACAATAATACGACTAGTACGGGAGACATTAAAGCACCTCCTTTATATATATATTAAGTGGAATTTACCGGTATTTAAAATAATAAACCTTGATAAACTCACGCATCATATATTATAATGTTTCTGGTATCTTAATGTCAAGAACAAGAAGGAAAACTATGAATAATTTTAGAACTTTACTTAAAAATGTAGACAAGGTAATAGTTGCTGTCATCTTATTGCTGGCAGCTATAAGTTTGCTGGCAATTGCAAGTGCAAATCACGCCAACGGCATACTTGGTCGTGACGTAATTGTTCAGACTGCTGCATATATTATTGGTACATGTGCCGTTCTGGTAATGATGACACGTAACTACACCATCTTTCGTGGTCTCGAGAAGTATTTATATGTTCTGGCTTTGCTGTTGCTTTTGTCGGTATACGTTCCCGGATTGGGTATTGAACAATTCGGCTCCAGAGCATGGATTAATCTGAGAATCACTACAATCCAGCCTTCGGAGCTGGTAAAGTTTTTGTTTATCATCATTATGGCAGGCTATCTGGACACACACAGGGATACCCTGTACAACTTTAAGGGCCTTATAAAAGCAGGTATTGTTGCTGCACCGATAATAGTGATTGTTTTGAAGGAGGACCTGGGAAGTGCCCTGGTATTTGCATCCATCTGGGTCGTAATGATATTCTTTGCCGGAATTAATCTGGGAGTTTTCGCCAAGTTCTTTGCACTGGTAGTTGCGGCTGTTCCTGTGGCATATGTGTTTATGGCAGACTATCAACGAGAACGAATAGAGGCTTTCCTCCATCCTGATAACCTGAACCTGTCGGGAAATTATCAGGTTTGGCAGTCCAAGGTAGCTATCGGCTCCGGTGGCTTCTTCGGAAAAGGGATCTTTAACGGCACCCAAAAGGAATTGGACTTTATTCCTGTCCAGACCTCAGACTTCGTTTTTTCAGTTATAGGCGAAGAAACAGGTCTTATCGGTGGTTTGGTTGTTATCGGATTGTTTACAATTCTGCTGGTTCGAATGGCCGGAATTGTGAGAGACTCTCACGATTTCTATGGTGCCCTTATCGTTGCAGGAGCAACGGGAATGTTTATGTTCCAGATATTTGAAAATATTGCAATGACTATAGGCCTGATGCCTGTAACAGGAATTACTCTTCCTTTCATAAGCTACGGCGGTTCATCTATCATTGCAAATGTTTTGGTTCTTGGGCTGGTACTGAATGTTGGAATGAGAAGCAAATCCATCAATTTTAGATAATGTAATAAGAAAAGAGCCTTAAGCTGATTCGCTTATGAGCTCTTTTTCTATGCTTTTATTTACTTTTCTGTAGTTTCTTTACAGCCTGATTAACTGCGTTTTTCTCTACATCCGTCAATCTCTCTTTTCGCTTTGATAATCCACGGTAAAGCATCTGCTCTCTTTCTCTTTCCGGGAGGTCTTCCTCCGGATATTGCGACAGCAACAGTGTAAAGATTGAAAGTGGCAGCATATTTACCAGGAGATTAAGTTCTTCCTCCGAAAGCTCTGCATCTGAGATTATGTCCATAAGATCGGCGAGAGAATTAATCTGCTGCAGTATGAGTGAGATTTTGTCCTCGCCTCTTTCCATCTGAAGAAGCTGCTTGACAAGTTTCCGGTACTTATTGTTATCCATCTGGCTACTATAGTCGAAAGTAATCTTCGTTTCAAGCTCAGGATATGACGGAACAAGAAAATGCTTATAAAAAGTATTCATTTCCGCCCCATTGGCTATGATTGATACAAGCTTTTCCATATTGGCATGCAAATACAGCTCGGTTGTCTTTGGCATCAGACCACACTGCTTTAGAGCAAGTATGCCTTCCTCCAGACACTTTGAGATTTCTTCGCCGGATTTATTTGAAAAAAATCGGTACAGCTCCCCCACATTTTCATTAGTCAGATTCAGTCCTGCAGGATTTCTTTTCACAAGAGCAAGCCCCAATGCAGACAACATCACATACTCGAATATGTTCATCGGGATACGCGTATAATCCCATGCAAGTCCGCACATCAGATGATGTATGTCTTGAGCTTGAAAGCCTGTACAAAAGTCATTCTCTGCTTCAATACAGCAGAGGTAGTCCTCAATAAACTCTATTCCCTGAGATTCAGGTCTTCCGGCGAAAGTGGGATAATCTGCAGTAATGTGTATTTCATGAGCGGTAAACTGTGGATTGTATAGCTTAAAAAAGCCGTTAATGCCATCTGCTATTGTTGAACGGTAAAATTCATTAGGGGTATCCAGCATTTTTCTGACAATCTTATTCTGAATGTGTCCGGAAACAGCCTTCTTCCTGCGAATAATACGAAGCCCTTCCTCAAACAGAGCCTCCATCTTTTCACTTTTCAACAGCCCGACGGCATACTCAGGTGAACTGCAGTTTTTCAATTTTATTCCCACAACAAAGAGTATAGATGTCAGAATGTCCTGTGCCTTTTCTGTTGGAAGTGAGCTGCTTTCCCCGCTGCTCCACTTATCACACTGTCCGGCAAGAAGTTCAAGCAGATCTGCCTGTATAATGGTACTGTCTGATTCTGATAATAAGCCCCATGTCATGGCCTGATCTATGAGAGATTCCACATAATGTACAGGATGCAGCTTCATCCGGTCTATAGGATGTAATGTGTCGATAGCTTGACTCATCTTATTTCCCCTCGTATTTAAAATCTTCAAACCTTCTGTTGCAGCGAATATGTCCGGCAAGCTCCATGGATTTTTCCATAAGCAGTTCCATCGATCCATGACAGCATCCGTTAAATGCCTTTTTTATGAAGGCAATCAGATCGTCATCGGAAACCCGGTCCCATGTATTGTTCTTAGTATTGTAAAAGGTTTCAATTAAATCATGGAGAGTCTCCTCGTAATTATCCTGATTAATGTAAGGAGAATCACAGATTGCCATTATCAGTTTATCCACAACACCCTTACCAAACTCAACACGTTTATTTGACTTTAGTGATGTATTTCTGGTCTGTGCCAGAGCTAAAGCCTGCTGCTCTGATAGAACAAGTCCGTATTCTGCTGTATCCTCATTGCATTGAAGTATACTGTCAATTACTTTGCCGTCAGTAAGAGCAGCATTTACTGATGTTAGTGAAAAGCCTTTATTGTAATCCATTTTTCTCAATCAACTCCTCTCCCCTGTTGTGTCCTATGAGTATACTCCTAGCATTTTTTAATGTCAAAATAAATTTTAAAAAGATACAAAAAAACCGCAAAATCAGTTGCGGTTTTCAAGTACTCCTTATAAAACTACAGGCTTTCTATCCTGTCTACTATGTTATCAAAATTTTTTTGTATGTAAGTGTCATCCTTTAAAACTATAGGTACACCAAGGTTTGTTGAGATATGGATATTCTCGTCCATCTGGATTACACCCACCAGAGAAGGTCTCAGCATGGCTGTTATATCCTTCAGCCTAGGTGCATAGCCTGCGGTCATCATCTCTGCAATTACCTTATTCAAAACAAGATATCTCTTACTGATACCAAGTTTAAGCAGTTCTCTGTCAAGTGAATCGGCATCCCTGAGAGATGAATACTCAGGTGTTGTTACCAGAATACAGTCGTCTGCACCTGCTGCTGCCATAATAAGACCGTCATCAATGCCTGAAGGTGCGTCTATAATGATGTAATCGTACATTCCTCTCAGCTTATCGCACAGCACCTTCATGTGAAGAGGTGTAAGAGATCCGTCATCACGGTTAGGCGATGCAGCCATGAGATAAAGGCTCTCAAAGCGCCTGTCCTTTATCAGAGCCTGTTTAATCCTGCAAACACCTGTAAGTACGTCGTACACATCATATACCACGTTGTTTTCCAGGCCGCAGTACAAATCCAGATTTCGCATACCCATGTCCATATCAAGGATTACAACACTATATCCCCTCTTTGCAAGGGACGCACCATAATTAACGGCGAACATGGTCTTACCTGTTCCACCTTTACCTGATGCAATTAAATGAACTTTGCTCATCTGTTCCTCCAACTATTTTTGATTCCCTGTTTAATATTTGCCGTTACTGCCTTACATTCTGTCCGGCAGTTGTGTATTTCTCACTCTTATTATTTGAATTGTCGTTTAATTTCAGATACGCGGATATTATATCCTTGGTTATAGGTGCTGCATTCATGGATGATCCTCCCTCTACCAGCATTGCAACAACCGCAATCTGTGGGTCATCTGCAGGTGCCATAGCCATAGTCCATGCAAAGTCATCATAAGAACCCTTGTCACTGTTAATCATGTTCATGGTAATCTTATAATCACTGGCCTTTCTTACCGCTTCATCCACAGCGCTGTCCTCTGTAGGGTATGACTCCGGATCATTTTCCATCAGCTTCTTCATGGTCTTGTTAACCTGACTCCATGTAACAGCTGTTCCTGCTGCAGAATTCAGGTATGCAAGATGCTCCTTGATGTAATTCACTTCGCTCTTAGGCTGCTTTATTGACTGGTTCTGAGCAGTACCGGTTTTACCTGCAACCTCTACAGGGAAGCCTGCCCCATATATTCCTGCCAGTGTTCCGTTTGTACATACTCGCTTCATACCTGCCAGAACAGCATCAAAGGCATCTTCACTGATGTTAAGGTCCTTGGCCTTTGACTTTACAGTTGCACCCTCACCTTCTATTGCAGATACCACGCTGACTTCGTTTCTTTTACCGTAGTTGCCTATGGTTGCAAGATATCTTGCCATCTGTAAAGGTGTGTATGCATTATCTCCCTGACCGATAGCTATATTAAACTGGTCACCTGTTGTCCACTGAGCCTGAATGAAATAGTCAAATTTAATATCAGAAGCAATCTGTTCAATGTATTTTTCTTTAACATCAGTCTTTTCACGAAGAAGTGTCATTAATTCGTCGTATGATGGATTTTCTTCAGTCCAGCCTGCTATTGTATACAGGTTCTCTCTCAGTTTTTCCTTATCGTTTGCAATCTTTTCAGGGAAGTAAGTGTGTGCATTATTGTAAAGATATTCTCTTACTCCCAATTCTGTATTTGCAAGCTTTATTTCCGCTGATGCCAGCGGAGCGACAACTTCGTCCAGTTCGATTCCGGTTGCCTGTCCCAGACCGAATTTCTTGGCAGTGCTCAGAATTTCATCTACGGAAAGAGTATATCCCAGAGATGCTCCTGTGCCCCAGTCTTTACCTGTACCGATACAATAAAAGTAATAGTTACATGAATTTCCTATGCCTATTTCCAAAGTCTGCGCCCCATGCAGTCCCCAGCCCTCGTTCCAGTTCATACATGCAAAGTTTCTTCCGCCTAATTCAATACGTCCGGCATCGACGATTGCCTGATTAGGGTTCAGTCCCTTCTGAAGGGCTGCAAGTGAAGTAACCGGCTTGAAAATAGAGCCCGGCTGTACTGCTGTTCTTGTAGCGTTGTTATATAAAGGTGCAGGTGAAAATACATCTCGAGGATTTGACGCCTGTACCGAGTTCCATGCTTTTGTGGAGATGCCGTTGGCAAAGATATTAGGATCGTAGGTCGGATAGCTTGCCATAGCAAGAACATCTCCCGTTTCAACATCCAGCGCTACTACGGCACCGCTTCGGCTGTTGTCATTTTTCAGTACATTCTCCTTCAATGACTTTTCTGCCACCTTCTGAAGCTCCAGGTCTATTGTAAGATATACGTCAGACCCCTTCTCAGCCTCCGTTTCGTTCAAAGTCTCCACATACTGTCCGCCGCTGTTTACACGGATTTCCTTGGTTCCGGCTTTTCCGTGAAGTTTTTCTTCCAGAGCTGACTCTATGCCTGCTTTTCCAACAACATCAGATGCGCTGTAACCCAGCTTTTCAACATAGTATTCCTTTTCTCCTTCAGAAATGGCTCCCATATACCCTAGTATATGACACGCTGTATCCTTATTTGGATAATATCTTTCGCTTTCCGAGGAAATCTCTATTCCTGCAAACCCTGATTCTTCCAGATAAGCAATGGTTTTTGCTCCAATGCCGGAAGCGATTTTGATTGGCAGATATCTGGTAAAACCGTTAGTTGCAATTTCATTTCTTACAATGAAAATTTTTCTGGCCTCTCTGTTGGAAAGGGACTTATCGATATTATAGTTCTTTCTAAGCTGCTTAAAGCATTCCTTAGCACTTATCCCTTCATTGATTTCAGTTTCAGTAAAAGCAAACTTACCAAGAAAATATTCCAGTTCCTTGTCGTAAGTGTACTCCATTTTCTTGACAAGTATAGGAGGATCCAGATTGTACTTTTCCTGCAATTGCTCCATGGCTTCATAACGGTCTAATCCGTGAGGTATATTGTACTTTGATCTGAGAGCTGAAAATGCCTGTTCAGCAGTCAAATCAGTAGGAAAGCCTTCTTCTTTCAGCCAGTTTTCTATTTTTTTCTTGTAGGTGTAATAAAAGGTTCCGTCAGACTTAATCTTAATCGGAAACTTATCTGTATACTTTTCTTTGTTTTTTATAAGTGTGTTAATCAAAGCAAGGGAAGACTCGTTAATCTCCTCTGTTGTCAAACCGCTTGCATTAAAATTAACCGTAAATACCTGCTTGCTAGTAGCCAGCACGTTTCCATTACGGTCATAAATATTGCCTCTGGGAGCTGAAGTGTATACTGACTTGGTATTCTGTTCAGAGGCTTCCTCTGTCCATCTGTCATGCTGGACAACGGTTACCATAAACAGCTTAATTCCCAATACTATCATCAGTATTATGCTCACTACGACAATCTGTTGATATCTTGTATTAAATAACCCGGTGTCTCTTTTCATCAATAATACCTATCGGTTCTGTTTCTTTTGATTCTGTTTAACAGCACATAGTAAATAACTATGCCTATCAGTACATTAATCACCATATTGCCCGGTAGCGATTTTAAGGCGTACAGGTAAGAATATGGTGTTCCTATTAAATAATAAACTATCCATTCAACGGTAAGTGCAAGCCATGCTGACACAGCAAGCACTCCAACTGCATTAATGATATTCTCATGATTAAAGAAAAACTTTGCTACTATTATTGCAATGCATACCACGACCAGGCCCAAGGTCTTTGGACCGCAATAAAGTCCGTATACGGCATCGTCCAAAAGAGTGAATAATGCACCTATGGAAACTACGAACGGGTAATCATCAGTAAGAAAAGCCGCTACAGTAGTCAGACATAAAATCAGATTACCATTACCCATAGTACCCGGCAGGATTGCATCTATCAGGGGTTTAAGCAGAAATGCCAACAGACATCCGATAATCAACTGCTTTCTGTTCATATTATCACCGTAACTTTCTGCAGGGATGTGAAGTCTACAGTTGGCTTAACCGTTACTCTTTCAAGCTGTGAATCACTGTCGTATCTAACCTTGGTTATCTTTCCTATTTCCAGTCCTGTCGGATATACTCCCATTCCGGAAGTTATAATTTTGTCTCCCTCTTCAACTCTTGCGTTGCTGTCAAGCATAAAACCTTCCATTTCGCCATCAGAGAAGCTGTCAAGAATACCGATTAATTCCATGTTTCCGGACAGCTTAAAGCTGACTTTGCTGGATTCGTCTGCCAGAGATTTTACCTTTGCCCAGTTTTTTCCTACAGAGTAAACCGTTCCCACAAGACCACGGCCATTTACGACGATATCGCCATCTTTTACCTTGTCCTCGCTTCCCACGTTAATGGTAAAGTTATTCATCCAATTGCTTTCACTCATGGATATGATATCACCGCTTACCATATCGTCGCTTCCGCCTATGCCCTTATAATTGAGGGATTTAGACAGATTTTTCAATTCACTGAGTTCATGAGCTGTGAGGGTTGCCTTGGCAAGTTCCTCCTTTAGCTGCTCATTTTCTTCCTTCAGGCGGTCATTCTCGACTGATATTTCCTTATATTTCACCAGCTTGGAGAATCTGTCTGTGATTCCGTCAGCCACGTAATTAACAGGTCTCAGAATTGTAGTGCATACACTGTTTACGGCTTTGCTTACAGGATTGCTGCTGCCCATGGTTGCAACAGAAGAAACAACCACAATGACGCATGCCACTATTATTAAGATTAAAAAACTTATTAACTTGTGATTTCTAATCCATCTCATAAGTCAAAATTCCTATCTTCTTACAATACTTGAAGCATAAATCTTTAGCTTTTCAATATCATCCAGGCTCTTACCCGTACCTTCAGCAACTGCCTCAAAATAGTTGTCAGCTACTACAGCCTTAATGCCTGTTCTCTTTTCAATCATCACATCAAGATTATGAATATTTCCGCCGCCGCCTGACAGTACCATTCCGTTGGATGCAATGTCAGCTGCTATTTCAGGTGGGGCAAGCTCAATTGTATTCTTGATTCCATCAATAATCATGTCAACGGATTCCTCCAGTGCAGCCATGATATCGCGATTTGTAACCTCAAGAATCTTAGGCAGACCTGAAATAATGTCTCTACCTCTTGCTTCCATGGTGATGATAATTTCGTCTCCGTTTTCATCCAGATCCAGGCAGGCAGATCCAATATTAACCTTAAGATCTTCTGCAGTTCTTTCACCAATCAGCAGACCATGTCTCTTTCTCATGTACTGAATGATTGCTTCGTTGAACTTATCTCCCGCATTTCTGATGGAAGTGCTTGCAACGATACCTCCTAAAGCAATAATTGCAATATCTGTAGTTCCTCCTCCGATATCGGCTATCATACATGCTGTTGAGCTGTCTACATCCAGACCTGATCCGATTGCAGCCGCCATAGGTTCTTCCAGGACATAAACTTCTGTAGCACCCATTCCGCGGACAATCTGTTCTACAGCTCTTTTCTCAACCTCGGTTACTCCGCTTGGAACGCCTACAACAGCCCTGTAATTCTTAATCTTATTATCAGAAACTGCTTTTTCAAGGAAAGCCTTAAGCATGTCTGCAGCTCTGTCAAAGTCGGAAATTACACCATCCTTTAAAGGCCTTACAACATCAATATGTGCAGGTGCTTTTCCTATCATTTCTTTAGCGTCAGATCCGCATGCAATGGTTATTCCACGTTTATTGTCTCTTGCGATTACTGACGGTTCATTCAATACAATTCCCTTATCTTTTATGTAAATCAATGTATTAGCTGTTCCTAAATCAATGCCGATATCCTTAGCTGAAAACAAATTGAATTTAAAATTAAACATCTTACTCCCTCCATTTTTCAACAATTGTCACGTATTCAATCCTAATCCGTTAAGGCTGATAAACTTTCCGTCGCCGATAATAATATGGTCAAGAACCTTAATTCCCAGTATCTCACCTGCCTTTACAAGTCTTCTCGTAGTTTCAATGTCTTCTCTGCTTGGGGTAGGATCTCCGCTGGGATGATTATGAATTAAAATAACTGCTGCAGCACTCTTCTTCACGGCCATATTAAAAACTTCTCTGGGATGAACCACCGTACTTGACAGCTCACCTATGGATACATCATCGATATAGATGATATCCCCTTTGGTATTAACAAGGACGCTTTTAAAATGCTCTTTTTTTAAATATCTCAGTTCCTCCATAAACAGCGAGGCAACATCCTCACTGCATACGGCAGAAATTCTGCGCTTGCCGGGTGTTGTAGAAATTCTCTTTCCCAGCTCGACGGCCGACAAAATTGCACAGGCCTTCGTCTTTCCAATACCGGAGATTTCCACCAGTTCCTCTTTACTGCAGCTTCCCAATCCTGCTATTCCTTCCGGAAAAATCGACAGAATCTCCTCTGCAAGACCTATAGCGGATTTCTCACCGGTTCCTGTGTGTATTATAAGAGCAAGCAGTTCAGCATTGGATAATCGGTTTATACCGTATGTCCATGCTTTTTCAACAGGTCTTTCATATTCAGGCAATGATTTTATATGCATATTTCCTCCGATAACAGGGGCTCAAAATCAAAATGCCACACACTCTTGTTATTCTCAAAACGCAAATTTTCATTGTAAATTATAACATTATTTGTCTTAGCTTACAAGCAAAACCGACTAATAAATTGCCTCGCCAGAGGACAGAATAATAGGGAACGAAAAAGGAGGTATACGAATATGAAAAAGAATTACAACCCAAGTATTCTATGTGATGTAGTACAGTGCAGACACAATGCAAATGATGGAAAGCATTGTTCTTTGGATTCCATTACAGTAAGTACTCACGAAGCTAACCCTTCAAAGACAGAATGCACTGATTGTCTGTCTTTCTCACTGAGATAACACTTTTTTAGTTAGCCAGGCACTTAGCCCCCTCTGACTGCATATGTTGTAGTCAGAGGGGGTTACATAAATGAGCGATGCTTTTCCCAAACCGCTTTCAGAACAAGATGAAAAAAAATACGTATTAGCGTTAGAAGCCGGCGACCCCTGTGCGAGAGATGTTTTGATAGAAAGAAATCTCCGTCTGGTTGCCCACATTGCAAGAAAATACGCTTCACAGAATACGCCTTTGGAAGATTTGATATCTATAGGTTCAATAGGACTAATCAAAGCCGTGGACACATACACAAGAAAAAAATCAGCCCGACTTGCCACATATGCCTCCAGATGCATAGAAAACGAAATTCTAATGAGTATCAGAGCAGGAAAGAAAAACAAAGCTGAAGTTTCAATCTGCTTGCCCATCGGTACAGATAAAGACGGAAACGAAATAAGTCTTAACGACATCATCGGCACTATGCCTGAAGAAGTATTTGAAAACCTGTTTACAAAGTTGCAGATAAATGAGCTCTACAAGGTTCTTAATACTGCATTGACAGGACGCGAGAGACAGATCATAGTCCAAAGGTACGGATTGGACGGCAGCAAACCAAGACCTCAAAGAGAGATTGCCGAGGAGCTGAAGATAAGCCGCTCCTATGTCTCGCGAATAGAAAAAAAAGCATTGTCAAAGCTTAGGTCTGCTCTGCTATGCCACGATAATCGTTAAAGGCAATGAATCTCCAGGGGTTCTGCTTCAGATGTCACAGCATACTGTTCCATTGCCATCATGTGAAGCTCTTCTCCATCAATCATTTGAATAATATACAGCCTGCATAACAGTGCTATCAGAAGTAAAAAAAAGATATTCCGAATGGTTCGAATTCTGAAAAAACTTTTCATTGTAAGTCTTCTGGACATTTTTCTCTCCTTTAAATCTTTACATTAAAACACTCCCGGGATTATTCTTCCCGGGAGTAGAGATTATTATCCTTATTAAGTTTTATGTTATTTCCTATACATCTATTTTACTGCAGATATAATCGATAACCTGATCCACTGTCATTTCTGTGGTATCAACTTCCTCTGCATCATCTGCCTTTCTCAGCGGGCTTACAGCACGATGTGAATCGTTGTAGTCTCTTTCGATAATACTCTTAAGAGTGTCTTCATAGGTAACATTTTCGCCTTTGGCAATAAGTTCCTTATATCTGCGATTTGCTCTTTCTTCAGGAGTTGCAGTGATAAAAAATTTGTATTCAGCATCAGGGAAAACATCAGTACCTATATCACGACCATCCATGATTACACTCTTTCTTGCACCCATCTCCTGCTGCACCTTAACCAGATGCTTTCTGACAATGCCAAGAGCGGAGCATGCTGATGCCTTCATGGATATCTCCGGTGTTCTTATCATATTATTGATAATCTGACCGTCGAGAATAATATCACCTTTAGAAAAGTCAATCTCCGTCTCCTCAAGAAGCCGGGCAACGGCATCCTCCTGATCCTCTGAAATTCCAAGCTGAAGCATTTTGTAGCCTAAGGCTCTGTACATTGCTCCCGTGTCAATATAATCAATATTCAGCTTTGCGGCAATTGCTTTAGCTATTGTACTCTTGCCGGCTCCACTGGGTCCGTCTATTGCAATTCTGAAAATTCTATCCATCTTTCCTCCTATTTATTACCGATTAGCTTCTCAATCTCCTTAACAAAGGTGTTAACATCTGTGAACTGTCTGTACACAGAAGCAAATCTTACATAAGCAACCTCGTCTAAATCTTTCAAAGCTTCCATAATCAGTTCTCCAACATCATTGCTTTCCACTTCCTTAGACATACTGTAGTTAATCTTCTTTTCGATATCATCTACAATCTTTTCCATATCGGCAAAAGCAACCGGTCTCTTTTCACAAGCCTTAACAATTCCGTTCAGTATTTTATTACGATCAAAGGCTTCTCGTCTGCCATCCTTCTTAACTATCATAATGATGTTTTCTTCAACCTTTTCGTATGTGGTGAAACGTTTACCGCATACCTCACACTCACGTCTTCTCCTGATGGCATGTCCTTCCTCTGTAGGCCTGGAATCTATTACCTTGGTATCAAGGTTCTCGCAAAAGGGGCATCTCATAGTTTTTCCTCTTTTCAAATATTATTATACGATTATTGTACTACATTTGCCTTCTCTTTTCCACAAAAACATCAATATGTCTGCAGTTCAACCAGTATAACATCTTCCCCTACAGTTCTGATTTTGTCCCACTTGATAACTATATCGTTTTCTCTGCTGTTTTTTAAGGTAAAGAAACTTCTGGGACCGGGTATTACTATTCCATCGATTGTTCCCGTTGAAAGATTTACCTCAATATCCGAAACAAAGCCTATGCTCCTGCCATCGCCGATATTTATAACTTCTTTATTTTTCAGTTTGTCTGTGCTTAACATATTTGTACATCCTCCATATTCAATTATATGTTTGTGGATAAATAAAAGAAGAGACTTCTCGAAAAAGTCTCTTCTCTATAGAAATTATATTCCGTTTATTTTTCCTTACTGTATTCAAATACCTTTTCCATCACTTTTCCGTAAAGCAATGCTGTTTTCAAGCCCTGCTGATCACAGTATTCCTGTATAGTCATTCCATAGTTAGCTTTAAATGTATCCTCATCTATTCCGGATGCATCAAGCATGTTGCTGATGTAATCACTATACTCCTTGTCAGAAACAGAAAGCTTTTCCTGATCAGCGATGTAATAGATTATCATTTCTTTAAACACCTGATCCTTAGCGTATGTAGCGATTTGCTCCTTAAGCTTTTCCTCATCAGATCCAATCTGATTTTCCAGATAATCTTCCCATTCCATACCATTGGTCTGGGCTTCTGTTTTGAGTGATTCAAGGGTGCTTTCCTCTAATTCAGTTTCCTCTTCTGGATATTTTATCACCTCAGAAGCTGCAACGATTTTATTCCAAAGGCTTGATTTTGCATCATCCTTGGCGCTTTCCTCCTTGGATGCCAAAAGATCTTCCTTAACACTTTTTTCATATTCTTCTAAAGTGCTGCAATCGCTGTTTTCTTTAACAAAGTCGATATTGTACTCCGGTACCACTTCCACTTCCTTGGATTTGATATTAACATCGAAGACAACATCCTTACCTGCTACATCACTTGAGTGGTAATCATCAGGAAACTTCAGGTTAAGAGTTACTGTTTCTCCAACCTTTTTACCAATAAGGCCATCTGTAAAACCATCTATCATCTGAGTCTGACCGATTGTAATATCGTAGTCGTCCGAGCTGCCGTTTTCAAAGGTTTTGCCGTCTATTCTGCCCTCAAAGGAAACATTAATTGTATCGCCGTTCTTAACTGTACCCTTCTTAACGCTCTTAGTCGTTGCCTTCGCCTGACAGCGACTTGCGATTTCATCAAGGATTTCCGATTTCTTAACCGAAACAGAAATCTTGTCATATGTCAATGCCTTGTAGTCACCGACTTTTACATATTCGCTGAGATCGTAATCATATTTTTCTTCTGTTCCGCATGCTGTCAGCATTGACATTGACATGCAAAGAACCGTAATAATACTGATTATTTTAGATGTTTTTTTCATTTTATTTCCTCGTGCAATAGTTTATTCATTTGCGGCTTCCAGTGCCATAGCTTTCTTAGCTCTGTTGCGTTTCTTGTTCGCACCTCTTACGGTGATATATACAAGCATCAGAACTGTAGCAAGATATGGTACTGCTTCGGTCAAGCTGGATGGTACTCCCACAGACTGTAGCCTGATGCCTAGTGCCTGTAAGAATCCGAACAGAAGTGCGGCACCGAAAACCTTTGGAGGGTTAGCCATACCGAATACTACGCATGCAAATGCGATAAATCCTCTGCTGGCACTCATTCCCTCTGTAAAACAGTTCAGATATCCCAGTGACAGATGGGCTCCTGCAAATCCACAGAATATACCGCAAAGTACACTGGCAAGAACCTTCATTTTGATTGGATCAATACCGGCTGTTTCCAATGCTTCAGGATGTTCGCCGGAAGCTCTCATCCAGAAACCGTAAGGTGTTCTGTACAGGAATACCCACACAGCGAAAACCAGCAGCCATGAAATATATACGAAGGCTGAATATCCGCTGAAAATATCTCCCAGAATCGGTATGTCCTTAAGAATCGGAATGTCAATAGCTTCCAATCCTTTGATATCCTTGGATACCCATGAACCTGTCTGGTGGAACACTGAACGAAGCAGATATACTGTAATACCTGCAGCGAAGGTGTTAAGAGTCATACCTATAATAAATTCATCACTCTTCAGTTTTACTACGAAAAGTGCAAAGAACAATCCTACTGCGATTCCGATTACTACTGCAAGCAGCACTCCCATCGGTGCACTTGCAAATGTAAAGCTGAACACAACTGCAAAGAATGCGCCCATCAGGATCATGCCTTCCATACCGATATTCATAATACCGGCATGTTCAGTAAACAGGCCTCCCAAAGCTGCCAGGATTACAGGAGTCGCGTTACGAATTGTGTTTTGGAATAATCCAATACTAAATATTGATGCTATCTGTTCCCACATTTATATGCTCTCCTTTCCTGCTTTTTCTCTAGCCTTTGCTCTGGCTTTTCTCTGCATTGACTGCTGTGTAAACCATGCTGAAAATCCCTTATTTGCAGCCATCAGGAAGATCAGAATTGAGAATACGATATCGTAAAGCTGTGAAGATACACCCATGGTCATATCCATCATTGCAGCTCCTGTGCTCATGATTGCAAAGAAAACACTCATGATGATGATTCCTACAGGATTGTAGTTCATAATCATAGCTACCAGCATACCGTCAAAATAGAATTCATTACTGATGGAGTCTACCATCTGACCGTTATATCCATAAACCAGCGTCATACCTACAAATCCGCAGATAGCACCGGATGCAACCATGGATCCGATCATTATCCTATCGCTCTTCAAACCGGAAAATCTTGCAAATCTTGCATTTTCTCCTGTAATTTTCATCTGGAGTCCTACTGTTGTCTTCTTCATGCAATACCAGATTAAGAAGGTGAACAATGCTCCAACAATAAAGCTTGTACTCAGGTTAGATGCTGAAATAAGTTTGGTCAGTCTCAGAGAATCAGGTAAGTAGTCTGTTCCCTTTGTAACTGAAACTGATGATGCACACCATGGGCCGTTAACCAGATATGTAACTACCTTAATAGCAATAGTGTTCAACATGATTGTAGTGATTACTTCACTTACATTCAGCTTAACCTTCAGGATAGCAGGTATCCATGCATAGAATCCACCGACTATGATGGCACATAAGAAGGCGATGACAATTACAATCGGAGCAGGTAAAGCCGAAAGCTTAAGACCTACCATTGTTGCAACTAAAGCACCGAAGAACAGCTGTCCTTCACCTCCGACATTGAAAAGTCCACCCTTTGCTCCTACTGCAGTAGCAAGTCCAAGAAGACAAAGTGTCATAAATTTTTCCAATGTGTTACCGATCAGTCTAGGCTTACCTAAAGCTCCCATAATCATAGTCTGGTATGCCTTAAGCGGGTTGAAGCCTGTAGCCAGCATGATTAGAGCTCCGCAAAGAAGTGCAACGATGATGCAGATTATAAGTGTAAGCACATATTTCTTATCTATCTTGTTAAGGAATTTCATTATGCTTCACCTCCTGCCTGTTCGCCGCTTCTGTCACCTGTCATGTAGTAACTGATTCCCATCTTGTCAATTGCACCTTCGGCAAATTCACCGGTAACCTTACCTTCGTACATTGTAATAATCCTGTCACTTAGACGGAATACTTCGTCAAGGTCAGCACTAACCAGAAGGATGGCGCAGCCTTCATTTCTCTTATCTATAATGCACTGATGTATAAACTCAATTGCACCTACGTCTACACCTCTTGTTGGCTGTGCGATAATCAGAACCGGCGTATCGAAAGAGAATTCTCTCGCAACTACAACTTTCTGCATGTTACCGCCTGACAAAGATCCAACCTTAGTATCTACTCCTGCACCACGCATATCAAACTTTGTAAACAGTTCGTTTGCATAGCGTACGATAGTTGATTTTCTTAAATGTATGCCGAATTTAGAGAATTCAGGTCTCTTTTCCTTTCCGATAATCAGATTGTCGGTGAGATCGGATTCTACCGATACTCCCGTAGCAATTCTGTCTTCCGGAATATGGGCCAGCCCAAGGTCTCTGATCTTACCGGGAGTCATTCCGTTAATCTTAGTTCCTTCAATGAAAACTTCTCCTGCTTCAATTCCTCTGAGCCCTGTAATTGCTTCAAGCAATTCACTCTGACCGTTACCTTCGATAGCCGCAATTCCCAGTACTTCTCCTGCTCTTACCTGAAGATCAACTCCTCTTACTGCAAGCAGGCCTCTGTTATCTGTAACATGGAGGTCTTTTACATCAATCTTTACCTCTCCCGGTGTTCCTTTCTTCTCAATCTTGTCCAGAAGAACATCACGGCCTACCATCATAGATGCAAGAATACGTTCATTTACGTCACAAGTATTCTCTACACCCACAAGTTTACCCTGTCTCATTACACCTACTCTGTCTGAAATAGCCATTACTTCATACAGTTTATGAGTGATAATGATAACAGTCATATTCTTTTCTTTTACAATTCTTCTTATTACGTTAAATAATTCCTCTGTTTCCTGTGGTGTCAGTACTGCAGTCGGCTCGTCAAGAATCAGTATGTCTGCACCTCTGTAAAGAGTTTTTAGAATTTCAACTCTCTGCTGGAGTCCTACGCTGATTTCTTCTACAACAGCTTTTGGATCCACTACGAGTCCGTAATCTTCTACCAGATCATTGGTTGCCTTTTCTGCGGCCTTCAGGTCGTAGAATACCTTCCCTTTTCTGGGTTCTTTGCTTAGTGCAATATTCTGAGCAACTGTGAATGACGGAACGAGCATAAAATGCTGATGTACCATACCTACACCATGTGCGATAGACTCACTAGGTGTATATTTTTCCAACTTATTGCCCTTGATATATACATTGCCTGCTGTAGGCGTGTTGATACCGTAAAGAATATTCATAAGCGTACTCTTTCCGGCACCGTTTTCTCCTACCAGTGCAAATACTTCTCCTTGCCTGATGTCGAATGATACGTTATCATTGGCCAGCACGCCTGGGAACTGCATAGAAACATTGTCAAATCTTACTATAGTATCTTGCAAAGTTTTTACCTAACATTCCCTTTTTCTGTAATATGATTAGAGCGTAGCCTCAGGCTACGCTCTATAGACTTTCTGTAATTAATAATCTGAATTAGAATACTGTGTCAACTACGATCTTTCCACTCTGGATTTCTTCAATCTTAGTTGCTAACTCATCCTTGATTTCCTGAGATACTAGCTGTTCCTGATCTTCTCCACCGTATGCAACGCCGATGTAGTTACCTTCCATACCAGCATAGAATACTTCTCCACCAGTCCAAGTTCCGTCTTCAGCATAAGCCTTAACTACGTCGATTACAGAGTTTCCAACGTTCTTAACCATTGAGCAAAGAATGTCATCTGCATAGTCAGGCATAGTTAATCTCTGATCCTGGTCAACTCCGATAGCCTTAATGCCTAATTCCTTAGCCTTTAAGATAACTCCGTTACCTGATCCACCTGCAGCGCAGAAGATGATGTCAGCACCCTGGTTCTTCAGGTCCTGTCCGCACTGAGCGCCCTTGTCTGTGTCAGACCAGTCTTCAGTGTAGTTCTTAACAACCTTAATGTCTGGGTTAGCATCCTTAGCACCCTGTGCATATCCTGCATAGAAGTCGTTGATTACAGGAATGTCCATTCCGCCTACGAAACCAACAACACCGCTTTCTGACATCTTACCTGCAACATAACCTACTAAGTATGAACCTTCGTTCTGCTTGTAGGATACGCAAGTTAAGTTATCATACTCGCTTAAGTGTTCGGATACGTTGTCGATCCAAACGAACTTAACATCTGGGTAGTCCTTTGCAACTGTTTCGATCATGTTTAATTCGGAACCTACTGCGAATACCATGTCAGCTTCATCAGCAGCATTTCTTAAGTTCTGTTCCCATAGGCCGGAGTCATTGTTACATTCTACTAGGCTTGTGTCATAACCTTCGTCTGCCAGCTTGTCTAAGCCTTCCTTAGCAGAGTCGTTAAATGACTTGTCTCCTAACTGAGTGGAGATAACTCCAATGATCTTCAGTCCGCTTTCGTCTTTTGCTTCGCCACAGCTTGCCATAAACATTGCCATTGACAATGTCATTACAGCAATCAGGGCAACGGAAATAAATTTCTTCATAATTCTTCCTCCATAATATCTGCATAATGCATTAATATAACTGAAATGATTTTATCATACACGAAAGAATTTATCAATACAAAACCTTGTATATTATCAATGTATACAATTTACTTACAAGCTTCCTGAACTGCTACTGCAACCGCAACGCTTGCACCAACCATAGGGTTGTTTCCCATACCGATAAAGCCCATCATTTCAACATGTGCAGGTACAGATGAAGAACCTGCAAACTGAGCATCTGAATGCATTCTTCCCATTGTGTCTGTCATGCCGTAGGATGAAGGACCAGCTGCCATGTTGTCCGGATGAAGAGTTCTTCCGGTACCGCCGCCTGAAGCAACTGAGAAGTAGTTCTTTCCTTCCAGTGTTCTTTCCTTCTTGTATGTTCCTGCAACAGGATGCTGGAATCTTGTAGGGTTTGTGGAGTTACCTGTAATGGATACATCAACGTTTTCGTGATGCATAATAGCAACGCCTTCACGAACATCAAAAGCACCATAGCACTTAACCTTTGCTCTGTCTCCCTTGGAATAAGGTGTTTCCTTAATGATTTTCAGTTCCCCTGAGTGAAGATCAAAGTCAGTCTGAACATAAGTAAACCCGTTAATTCTTGAAATAATCAGCGCTGCGTCTTTTCCCAGTCCGTTCAGGATTACTCTTAGCGGATTCTTCCTTACCTTATTGGCGGAGTTTGCGATACCAATAGCACCTTCAGCTGCGGCAAAGGATTCATGTCCTGCAAGGAATGCAAAACATTCTGTTTCTTCACTTAACAGCATTGAAGCCAGATTTCCGTGTCCGATGCCCACCTTTCTGTCATCTGCTACAGAGCCCGGAATACAGAATGCCTGCAGGCCTTCGCCGATAGCCTTAGCTGCTTCAACTGCAGTTGTTGCTCCCTTCTTCATAGCGATAGCAGCACCCAGAGTGTATGCCCAGCATGCATCTTCGAAACAGATTGGCTGAATTCCCTTAACGATTTCGTATGGATCAAAGCCCTTATCGGTACACATCTTTCTTGCTTCCTCAAGGCTTCCGATTTCATATTTATTCATAGCGGCTTCAATGCCGGCAATTCTTCTGTCATAGTTTTCAAATAAATCCATTTCAAGCCCTCCTATTCCTTACGCGGATCAATAGTCTTAACTGCTTCGTTAAATCTGCCATATGTTCCGCTTGCTTTTTCGATAGCTTCCATAGGATCTACCCCATCTTTGATGAAATCCATCATTCTTCCAAGGTTAACATACTTGTAACCGATGATGTTGTTATCCTCATCTAAGCCTTCTTCCATAATGTAGCCTTCTGCCAGTTCCAGATATCTTGGACCCTTAGCAGCAGTTGAGAAAATAGTTCCAACCTGGCTTCTTGTTCCCTTTCCAAGGTCCTCCAGACCTGCACCTACTGCAAGTCCTCCTTCTGAGAATGCGGACTGGCTTCTTCCGTAAACAATCTGGAGGAACAGTTCTCTCATGGCTGTGTTAATAGCGTCACATACAAGGTCTGTGTTCAAAGCTTCCAGAATTGTCTTTCCAACAAGAATCTCTCCTGCCATAGCCGCTGAATGTGTCATTCCCGAGCAGCCCAGAGTTTCGATAAGGGCTTCCTGGATAATGCCATCTTTCACGTTTAACGTAAGCTTACATGCACCCTGCTGAGGAGCACACCAGCCCACACCGTGAGTGAGTCCTGAAATATCTGTTATTTCTTTCGCCTGCACCCATTTTCCTTCTTCAGGAATCGGAGCAGGACCATGGTTTGCATTGTCTCTGTTAACAACACACATGTTTTCTACTTCTTTTGTGTAAACCATTTCTAACCTCCATTAGTCATTGCTGATTTCAGTATACCATTGCGTTTATTCAAATTCAACTCATTTAACTGTATTTTGACAGTCACTGCAAATTCCATATATAACCGAATTTCTGCACTCTACAGAAAAGCCGTGTTCCATGGAGATATGGCGTGAAATCTCGTCCATAAAGTGGCAGTCCAGATGGATGATTCGGTTGCATTTTCCACATTTCAGATGCAGATGATTTTCACAGTTTCTGTCTGCGTTAACATACTGATACAGAGCTCTGTTTCCGGTTTCAGCCGAGTATCTTATTACATTGCCGTCCTTCTCAAGTTTTTCCAGATAACGATACACCGTAGTCATGTTCACCGGGCAGTCTGCAGATTTCATATATTCATCTATGTCGTTTACACTTACGGTTCTGTCCTGGTTTTCCATGAGATATTCCAGTATTTTAGTTCTGTTATTTGTTCTGTAGTTCATAGATTTCTCCGTTTCTTTAGAATGTAATTCCCGCCAGATCTATTGCACAGCCCCACATCACACTTATTGAAACCAGAAGCAGTACAATCCACAGGTTTTCCTTCATTCTGCTGTTTTCCTTGAATAGAACAAGCAGGCCTACACCTGCGCTGACCAGAAGACCGCTTATCATAGTTCCGGAACCGATTATTCCGTCAAGATACAGTTGAGTTATTACCACCGATGCTGCACAGTTCGGAACTAGACCCACAAAGGCAGCAATTAATTTGCCCAGAACAGGGATTTGCAGGAACAGACCGGAAATCGCACCCTTCCCCACAAGATGAATAACAGTTCCTATGGCAAGAGATATGATGAAAATAAAAACAAATACCTTTAGAGTATGAATCACCGCATCTGCCAGAACTCCTGCACCGCAGTTACATTTTCCGTCATCTCTGTCAGTCTCAAAACCTTCCGGAACCTTGTTATGTCTGACCATCCATCCAAACAGTATTTCAACAACAAAGCCTGATATCATACCTATGACAACCTTTGCTATGAGTATTTTGGCAATGGTAGCCGGTGCAACCTTTGCGGATATCATAATTGGCAGCATCTCATCAGAAGTGGCCATGTAAATGGAAATCAGAGTTCCCAGAGTAATAATTCTCCCCACATAGAAATACGATGCGGCAGCGGAAAATCCACACTGGGGGAAAGCTCCTATAATGCTTCCCCATAAGGGACCAATCTTATCGGTTTTCTTTATTATGTCTTTAGTTTTTTCACTTGTGGCGCGTTCGAGAATACCCATAGCCATATATGTTACAAACAGAAATGGGACCAGCCGCAGGCTGTCTTTCAGAGTATCCAATAAAACTTCTATCATATTCTTTCTCCGTCATAAAAAAGTTAAAAACGCAAACCGTTTTAATTTGCAAACGATTTGCGTTTTTTATTATATCATTTATTTAAGCATAGTCAATAGCTTGTCAATTATTACCTGTGCAACCCTGTCTTTTCCCATTAATTCAAGCTGCTCCGTCTCATCCCCTGTTATGATAGTTACGATATTGGTGTCCGTTCCGAATCCGGCACCACTTTCCTTCAGGTTATTTGCAACAATCATATCTGCCTTCTTCTTCGCTAGCTTTACCTTGGAATTTTCAATCATATTCTCAGTTTCCATGGAGAAACCGCATAGAATCTGACCTTCCTGCTTATGTTCTCCAAGATACTTGAGTATATCCCGGGTCCTCTTCAAAGGTATTGAAAGGTCACCATCCTTTTTCTTTACCTTCTGGTCACTGACATCAACCGGCGTATAGTCGGAAACTGCGGCAGCTTTTATGATAATATCCTGATGGGCTGCACGCTGTGTAACGGCATCAAACATATCCGCTGCACTTGTAACAGGCACCATATTAACAAATTCCGGCGGTGTAGCTGTTGTAGCAGCTTTAACCAAAGTCACTTCGGCACCTCTGAGCATGCACTCCTTCGCAAGAGCAAACCCCATCTTCCCGCTGGAATGATTTGTGATGAACCGAACAGGATCCATTGCTTCTCTTGTTGCTCCTGCTGTAATCAGCACTTTCTTACCCTGCATGTCTTTTTTCTTCGATACAGCCTTCTCTATATATGCAAAAAGGAGCTCCGGCTCAGGCATTTTTCCGGCTCCCGTATCTCCGCATGCTAGATATCCCGATGCCGGTGCAATTACCTCTATGCCGTATTTTTCAAGAAGCTTCATGTTATCTTGAGTTATTTCATTTTCATACATGGCTGTGTTCATTGCCGGTGCAACGATCTTATGACACTTTGATGCAAGAAAGGTAGTTGTGAGCATATCATCAGCTATGCCGTGTGCCAGCTTTGCCATAACGTTTGCTGTTGCCGGTGCAACCATAAAGACGTCAGCTTTTTTGGCCAGAGCCACATGCTCCACATTGTATTGAAAGTTTCTGTCAAAGGTATCAACGACACATTTGTTGCCTGTGAGAGTTTCAAATGTAATCGGTGTAATAAAATTGCATGCATTCTCAGTCATTATGACATGCACCTCAGCTCCCTGTTTTACAAGCATGCTTGCCAGGTTTGCCACCTTGTATGCGGCAATTCCTCCGCTTACCCCCAAAAGCACTGTTTTATTCTTCAGCATTTCTTATCTCCTAAAAAAATTGATGGTGATAGTATAGCACAAGAAAAGCGCTTACACAAGGCAAGCGCTTAAAGTAAAGCTGTATACTCATATCCATTTTCTCATATATTTCAGAGCATTTTTCTCAAGTCTGCTGACCTGAGCCTGGCTTATGGCTATTTCATCCGCTACTTCCATCTGAGTTTTTCCCTCATAAAATCTCATTTTCAGAATATGGCGTTCTCTGGGAGAAAGCCTATTCATTGCTTCGGATAAGGAAATGTTTTCAATCCATTTCTCGTCTGTGTTTCTGGTATCCTGAACCTGATCCATTACATAAAGGGCATCCCCGTCATCATGAAAAACCGGTTCATACAAGGATATGGGTTCCTGGATGGAATCCATTGCCATCACAACATCCTCCAAAGACGCCTCTATGGCTTTGGATATTTCCTCCAGAGACGGCTCTTTTCCCATGGAAACACTCAGGCGTTCCTTTGCCTGAAGTGCCTTGTAGGCAATGTCTCTAAGAGATCTGGATACCCTGATGCTGTTGTTGTCTCTCAAATATCTTCGTACCTCACCTATTATCATAGGAACCGCATATGTGGAGAATTTTACACCGTGGCTCATATCAAAGTTGTCAATTGCTTTAATAAGTCCGATACATCCCACCTGGAACAGGTCATCAGGATTCTCTCCTCTTCCGTTGAATCTCTGTATGACACTTAATACGAGACGTAGATTCCCGGTGATGAATTTCTCCCTTATCTCCTGATTTCCCGCCTTTATCGCAAGAAGCATTTCCTGCATTTCTCTTTCCTTATATACGGGCAGCTTTGATGTGTTTACCCCGCAGATTTCAACCTTATTCGCCATATTACCACCAACCTGATACTAATTTTTTATGTAAGTATGGTGGGTGCATGGCAGTTGAATTATCCCAGCTTCTGCACCTCTCTTCTCAGGCGTTGAATAATCTTTTTCTCCAGCCTGGATATGTAACTTTGAGAAATTCCCATAGCATCAGCAACTTCCTTTTGTGTCATTTCACGACTGTGCCCAAGTCCAAACCGCATATCCATTATCTGCTTTTCACGACCGGACAGCTTCTGTAAGGCACTGTACAGAAGTTTTCTGTTAACCTCCTCCTCAATATGTGCAGACACTACATCATTTTCCGTTCCGAGAATGTCGGACAGCAAAAGCTCATTTCCTTCCCAGTCAACATTCAGCGGCTCATCAAGGGAAATCTCACTTTTTCTTTTAACATCCTTTCTCAAATACATGAGTATTTCGTTTTCTATGCATCGTGACGCATATGTTGCCAGTTTAATGTTCTTTTCTATTTTAAAGGTATTGATTGCTTTGATTAAACCGATGGTGCCGATGGATATCAAATCCTCAGTATTAACCCCGGCATTCTCAAATTTTTTTGCTATGTATACCACAAGTCTGAGATTGCGCTCTATTAAAGTGGCTCTTGCCTCCTCGCTGCCTCTTCCCAGTTCCTCCAGTACCTGCTCTTCCTCTTCCTTTGAAAGCGGCGGGGGTAATACATCATTTCCCCCTATGTAAAATACGCTTTTTCTCTTATGAATAAGTAATCTGATCTTTGTTAATATCTCTCTAATCATCCCCATATATACCTCTCTCCATCAAATCTCTGGGCAGAAGAATCTGGAAATTATCTGTATCGCTGAAATCTGCAGGGAATTCCCCGACTATGGGTTTATGTAAAACCTTGTTTCCCACCTGAATGCTGTTGGCACGATATCCCCATAGCAGACCACCGGTAACGCCTACACTTTTATATGGTATCGGCATCTTTCGTATTTCTCTGTCCTCAAGGTGTTCTGTCATCATAACCAGCAGATCGTGAGATACCAGTGCCACAGGTTTTCCGCCAAAAGGATCTCGAAGATAGTTACCCGTATCTATAAGCCCATCCAGCTCCCACTGTTTTCCGTCAAAGTCAACATCGACCCTTACTCTTGTTGCTGCATCGATTTTCTTTTCTCTTACTATGCTTATTGCGGCGGCAACTGCCATAACAGCTACGGCTCCACCTGCTATAATGGGACCATATGTCAAAATCGGCAGCCTCAACAGATTTATTATTGCAATGGTTATTCCACCGTACAGTATGGTTACAAGGAGATAAATAAAACCGCATACGATCAGTTTTCCCGGAGACTTTATTCCAAAAAGAACCACAGCCTGAATCATTGAAAATGTAAGAGTTAAAGCCACTACTGCTGCTCCGGAAAGATTAAGAAAAACCACAAAGGGGAAGATTCCTGAAAGTACTCCGGACAGAATAATTCTCAGCTTCCCGGATTCAAAGCCGGCTATCAGCTTTGATGTAACCGCAAATGCGACACCTGCAACAAAGTTCTCCAAAAACAGATATTCACCGTAAACAACCAACCCCAAATCCTCCTTAAAGATTTATTGAAAGTATACACCAATGATATTGCATAATATGTCTAATTCTGGTGTCTGACAGATATTTTTTCCAAAGAAAAGCCCCTTAAGCCGATTGCTCGACCTAAGAGGCTGAAGGAAAATATTTATTTCATGGCTAAATCCCACTTCTCAAGATCCGTATGTAATAACTCATGTGCTCTGTGAGAGTTTGGTTCTCCCAAAAATTCTTCATATGTCTGCAGTACGGCGGAATTTTCGTGTGAGAATCTCAAATCAGCGAACTGATCCAGTCCGTATAAGATTTCACTTCTTGGCTGAGCAAATTCCTTACCGTCCTCAGTCGGCTGACCGCCGCCGCCTACGCAGCCTCCCGGACACGCCATGATTTCAACAAAATCATATGAAACCTCACCTGCTTTGATTGCTTCCAGAAGCTTTCTCGTATTTCCAAGACCGCTGGCAACGGCAACCTTAACTTTTAGGCCTTTGATATCAAAAGTTGCTTCTTTCCAGCCCGCCATTCCTCTAACACTCTTGAAGCTGTCAGGAGTAGGGTTTTCACCGGTTACAAGGTAATATGCACTTCTCAGCGCTGCCTCCATAACTCCTCCTGTTGCTCCGAAAATTACTCCGGCACCTGAACCGATACCGAAGATTGAATCAAATTCTTCTTCCTTCAGATCTGACGCCTGAATATAGTCCGCTCTTACCAGACGTGCCAGTTCTCTGGTAGTCAGTACAAGGTCAACATCCTTGCCGTGACCGGCATCGTTTACTGCCTCAACATTGTGCTCGTACTTCTTGGACAGGCAAGGCATGATAGAAACTGAGAAAATCTTATCTGGATCTACACCCAGCTTCTGCGCCACATATGTCTTGGTTATTGCACCGAACATCTGCTGTGGTGACTTTGCAGTTGATAGATTCTTTACAAATTCAGGATACTGAGTCTTCACAAATCTTACCCAGCCCGGGCAGCATGACGTGAACATTGGCCAGCTGTAGTCATCCTTATGAGTAAATCTCTCAATAAACTCACTGCCTTCCTCCATGATTGTCAGGTCTGCTGCATATGTAGTATCGAAGATGTAATCAAAGCCTATTCTTCTTAGTGCACTTACCAGTTTACCTGTTGTAGCTTCCGCCTTAGGCATTCCTATTGCTTCTGCCCATGCTGTTCTTACTGCAGGTGCAATCTGTACCATTGTGATTTTATCAGGATCTGCAAGAACTTCGTTCATAATATCACGGTCATCTCTTGCTCTCAGCGCTCCTACAGGGCAGTGAGTAATACACTGTCCGCATAAAGCGCAATCGGCTTCAGTCAGTGGCTTATTTTTAGATACTCCCACATTTGTTCTAAATCCTGAACCGTTGATATCCCATACGTTCAGATTCTGAACCTTGTCACAGATCTGTACGCACCTCATGCATTTTACACACTTTGATGCTTCTCTGATAAGAGGAAGATTGGTATCCCAGCGATTTTTCTCTGCTGTATTGGAGTATCTGACATTTATAATACCCAGATCGTTGGCTATTTTCTGCAATGTGCAGTTACCGCTCTTTACGCACTGAACGCACTTACAGTCATGATCCGACAGAATCAGTTCTACATTCAGCTTTCTGGTCCTTCTAACCTTAGGGCTGTTTGTCAAAACTTCTATACCTTCTTGTACTTCCGAATTACATGCAGTAACCAGCTTATCGTTTCCTACAAGTTCAACAACACATACTCTGCACGCGCCTATTTCATTAATTCCCTTCAAATAGCACAGATGGGGAATGTTAATACCTACCTTTGCCGCAGCTTCCATAATTGTAGTGCCGGCAGGAACTGAAATTTTTTGTCCGTCTATTTTTAAATTTACCATTTTTCTATTCTGCCTCCTCTAAATGAACCGAAACCGCAAGCATCACAGCGCAGACATCTTGAGCATTCTGCCAGTGATTCTTCTCTTGTCATTGGTAACTCTACTGCTTCAAAGTCTCCGCCTCTTTCAGCAGCATATCTTTCGTTAAGCTCAATTCTTCCTCTAGGATTCTTGTCCTCCAGTTCAGGTACCGGAATCTCCACATCTACAGCGATTTCATGATTATATCCCAGATAACTATCGATATTTGCGGCTGCAACCTTACCTGCTGCAATAGCGTTGATTACGGTTGAAGGGCCTGTTACGCAGTCTCCGCCTGCATAAATACCCTGAACCTTGTCAACTACGCTGGTATTTTCAGCTTTGATAGTTCCTCTATACACAGGAATACCGTACTTTTCGAAAAATTCAATATCTGTTGCCTGACCGATAGCTGAGATAACGATATCACAGTGAATCTTTTCTCTTGGCTGATCTGCATCGATTGGCTTTGGTCTTCCTGATTTGTCAGCTTCTGATGCAATCTGTGGCTGAACATACAAACCCTTTACGTTACCGCTCTTATCAACGATGATTTCTGACGGTGCCTTCAGCTGTAACAACGTACAGCCTTCTGCTATTGCTCCGCCGATTTCATCAGGAAGGGCTGTCATGTCATCTCTACGTCTTCTGTATACTATGGAGACTTCTGTTGCTCCCAGTCTCTTAGCTGTTCTTGCAACGTCCATGGCTACATTTCCTCCACCTATAACCGCAACGGATTTTCCATGGAAGTCAGGCATTGCATCATCACCTATGCCTCTCAGCATTTCTACAGCCGGAATTACGCCCTTGGCAAATTCACCGGGGATTCCCAGGTTCTTATGGTTATGAGAACCTATTGAGATATACATAGCATCAAAGTTATTTTTGATTTCATTTATGGCTTCTTCTGACTTTACATCATAGTCTGTTTTAAACTCAACTCCTGCTGCTGCAATGGCGTCAATATCCCACTGCAGTCTTTCTCTAGGAAGTCTGTAGCTTGGAATTCCGTATCTCAGCATACCCCCAAGCTGTGTTCTCTTTTCAAATACTGTTACATCGTGTCCCATGATTGACAGAAAATATGCGGCTGACAGACCTGAAGGGCCTCCACCGATTACTGCAATTCTCTTGCCTGTTTTATCCATTTTCTTTGGAGTTTCCACTGTCTCAGAGCAGTTATCAACTGCAAAACGCTTGATAGCACGAATGTTAACAGGGCTGTCAATAATGTTTCTTCTGCACTTTGCTTCACAAGGATGTTCACATATTAATGCGCATACTGTTGGGAACGGATTATCTTTTCTGATAAGCTTAACGGCATCATCATATCTTCCTGCTCTCACCAGACTCACGTATCCCGGAACGTCAACTCCTGCCGGACAGCCTCCTCTGCATGGAACTGACTGTCTCTTGCTGATAACCGTATCGTCACAGCTGTGATTAAGAATGTGTGATTCGTAATCGTTCCTGAATCCCTTTAATCCGCGCAGAATCATCTTTGCCGCTTCAGATCCTATAGCACAGTCTGAAGATATACGGATTGCCTCTGCGGTATTTTCCAGGTCATCCAGAATACTGATATCTACTGTCTTATCAATAGAGAGTACATCTTCTATCATAATCTGTAACTGTCCCAGTCCTACTCTGCATGGAATGCATTTACCGCAGCTCTGTGCATGGCACATTCTCAGGAATGCGGCAGCCATATCCACCGGACACTGACCGACCGGACTTGATATTACTCTTCTTTCCAAATCTCTGTACAGACCTTCAACAGTAACTTCTGCCATATCTTTGGACTTCATAAAAAGTCTATCCATTCTCTATCTACCTCCTTCACCTGTACATGGGGTTTGCTCAAAAACTTAATATATTCAACATTATACCACATTTTTCTTTAAAAACCATGTTTTTTTAACAAAAAATTTTCAAAAATTTGTTGTATACAAACAACACTTAAGTATGAGAACACTTTTTGCCCAAAGTATACCTCTATTTTTTCACTATAAAAGGGCCGGAATAATATCTGCCTATCCAAAATAGTTTGGGGTCAGAATATTTTGGGGGCACATTTTAGGGTCT
>JAQXLM010000039.1 GCA_029012125.1 Eubacteriaceae bacterium
ATCCGAAGTTCCCGGTGCTGCCTTGATTGTGATGGTAATGGTTGTTGTTGCAGGTCCATCCGAATTATGTTCAAAGGCATCGGGCAGTTGCAAGAAACCGAATAGTGTTACCGTCTGTTCTGTCTTAATGCTCGGGTCATAACTGCCTTCTTTTGGATTATCTGTATCCCATACAACCGGCAGTTTTGTTACTGAATTTAATGCAGTTTCAACTTCAACCGTTTCAGGCAGATTCATGTCTTCGTAAGCGGTTCCATTGTCTACTGTTATAGAATCCGGAGACGTGATACTAATAAGCTTATCACTTCTGATTGGATCAACTGCATAAATCATTCCATCTGTAGCATCTGTTGTTTCCAGCCAGATTTTGGCAGTTAATAAGTCTATATCTGCTGACAAACCAAGTTCTGTCTTGATATCTGATATATTCACAATTTCGGTTTCTGTTCCGGTAATCTGCTTGCTGTAATACCAGTCGTTTGTTCCATCATTGCCCTGTACCACAAGTGCTACATCACCTGTAGTACTTCCTTTCGTTGCAAAAATATCACCTGTTGCAGTTCTATATGCCACTGCACCGATATTCTTACTGCTTCCGTCCAGCCTTAGGGTCATCGCTGTACCATCTGCTATCGTTCCTGATGATGTCGCTTTTGCAGCAGATGCGAAGAGCACTTTTGACAGATTCAAATTGGCAGCTGGGCGAACGACAGGGAAAGATTCATCGACACCGGTGTATCCGATGAAGCCGTAAGGTGAGTTCGGACGCGCAAGCAACACAGCGTCACTTTCTTCTGTGTGTGGCGAACGCAGCAAGAAAAACTCTTTTTCATTATTCAAATATTGACTCTCGGAAAGTACAGTCTGATCACGGCTTCCCGCTTTTATGGTTGTATATGACTGACCCATTCCATCTGCCGCCAGTGCATACAGCTTGTCTGTAGTAGTATAGGTCGTACTATTCATTGTATCATTCGTTGTCACTGTTGTATCATTCATCAAGTTCTGTTCAGCTTCAGTGAAATTACTGGTCTCCATTCCCTGCAGTGCCGCACGAAGGTCGCTTGCTCCGTAATGGTTAGCGTATACCTCTATGCTGCCATCAGTATCTCCATAACCCGTTCCGGCACTGTAGTTGTAAGTTTTATCACTTGTATCTGAGTTAAATTTACTATTTGACCCCATTGGATCAGAGGCAAAGATGATGGTATTATCTCCTGTCACTCCGTCATCTTTTCCCAGGATGTACCATTCCTGTGGTGTTGTTCCATCTGATTTTTTACCAAATACCAGCTTGCCGATGTTGTTGGCCGTTCCGTTTGCATTTGGCGCAAACGTGCCGTCCTTCAACTGCTCCTTCGTGGCATAGGCCGTCACGCTTGGTGTACCACTTATTTCACCCTCTGCAAACACCATCTGCGGCACAAGTGCCAGCACCATGCATAGTGAAAGCACTATGCTTAATAATCTTCTCTTTTTCATTTTCTTCCCTCATTTCCTTTTAGAGTTATCGTATTCTCATGCCGGGATTATCTTTCCGGTTATATCTCTTAATATAGAGTTTACTTAGTCTATCCTCACGGAAGCAGGCCTTCCAGGGAGAATTCATATCGCATCGCAAGCTTTTCGAACAGCTCCTCCATGACTGACTGAGCCAGCCTTCTGATGTCAAGTCCTGCGATGTATGAAATCACCTTATCTATCTCATCTTCCGGCACCTTGCAGCATCTTAGTGCCAGAGTAAGGAATGTATTCAGCTTTTGCTCTAATGTGAAGTCTTCCGTACACGGATTTGCCATGTAGCCTCGCATCAGTCCTGCCGTTCCAAACTCAAGCGCACAGAAGTCCTGCTCTGTAAGTTTAGGCTGATAGGCTCCGAAGATTTCCTTAAGCTTTTTAGCTGTTTCCTTCTGTATGTAGTCAAGGGTGCTTTCCCGTGTGTAAGCTTCAATGTATATGTCCCTGAGGTTCTCATTAAGCTCTGTCAGCGTAATCTGAATTGCAGTTTCTGCCGCATATACATATACAGGCGGAAGCTCCGTTCCTGCAGCATTTCTTGCTGCACCGAACTGGTTTTCGTACATGAACTTCACAAGCTCAAGAAGCACTCCTTCCTTGCTTGTAAACAGGTTCTGGAAGCTGCTGCAGGAAACCTTTGCGTCCTTTAAGATCTGTCCTGTTACAGCCTTGTGATATCCTTTCTCAAGAAAGAGTCTTACGCATACCTGCAGAATACGCTTCTCTGTATTTGCAACGTCGTTTTTTCGTGCCACTAGTAGCCTCCCTGTTATTCGATGGTGTTACTACCATCATAGCCAATTGCAGCAGTTTTTTCAAGATAAATCGTTCGCATTGCCGCAAATCGTTCGCATTGCCGCAGGTTTTTTACGGATGAATTTACTTCCTTCATGTATGCGGGAGCTTTCGCTCCCGACTGTTATCTGACATCTCTATCCATATTCGGATTCATAAGACCCGGCATTCTGTCTTTCGTGAGCTCGACCATCTTTCTGAACTCGTCCTTGGTGAGTGTTACACCTCTTGACATCCTCTCGTGATTCTCATCCCAGTCCCTTATATCAACTTTTGGCTGACCGCCGTTCCAGGACACGATGTTAATCTCCTTGCTCCAGCCTGTCTCGTATGCTTTGATAACTCCGATATGTTTAGTAATCTCAAATGTGAATTCGCTAGCCATAGTACTTTCCTCCTTCATATACTTCTGTTGATCTGTCATCCTTGTTTTCAGTCTCATCTAACGCTTCTTCGGTTACAGTTTTGCCTGCTTCAGCTTCCTCGGTCTCTTCAGGCTCCTCCTTTTCGTCTGCAAGAAATGATATGACCTTGTGGGTCCTTACCGCCTCCTGAAGCTCGATTACCGCACCGATTTCCTCTCCTCTTACCTCGCAGAGAAGCATGTCTTTCATACCGAAATTAATCACCTTCTTCTCATCATCAAAGCCTGCGTCCAGCAGCTTCGTGATGACCTTCATCTTCAGTTTCCTGTCCACTTTTCTCACCTTCTTTCTTTTCATCTTTCAGCTTTCCCAGAACCTTCATCATGCAGAAGCTGCAGAAAGGAGCATATCTGTTTCTGTAGTGACAGTTATCGGGGCATTTAACAGTATCCCTCATGCTCATCACCCCATTTCATTATCTTTTGCCCGTATTCTGTAAAGGCATACCAGTTGGTGTGATCAAAGCCTCCCGCACTCAGCTTTCTGCTTTTGATGATTTCCTTGTCTCTAAGCTGCCCTATCGCATACTCAACCTGCGCCATGCTTAGGAAAGGATAGATTACTGTAATGCTTTTGAATGAGCATCTGCACCAGGTCCTTCCAAACTTCTCTACAGCATCTCCTTCCTCCATCAATCCCATCAGCAGATTCGCTATGATTCCTGCATTTGTTCCGGCTTTCATCGCCACTCCGTCATTGCATATTGCCATTTAATCCATCCTTTCCGTGTATTACAAAAGGGAGCCGAAGCCCCCTTATGTCAATCCACTGTCTCTATTTCCTCTTTTTCTTCTGTACATATTCGTTTACAAGGATACCAGATCCGATAACAGTCATTGATGCCGCAAG
>JAQXLM010000040.1 GCA_029012125.1 Eubacteriaceae bacterium
GCAGGTCTAACGCAAGGTTTACCCATTGCTCTTGCACACCAGTCATCTCGACGATTTTTGTTCAGATCTGCCCCGGCAGATTCTCCTGCACATAATGAACAGCTTCCTGCAGACAATAAGACTGAGCCCGGATACTCTTTCTCCATTTCCTTAAGATTATTCTGCATGATTTCCTTTACTTCTGCCAGATCATCATAAGATTTGATTTCTTCCGGTCTCCTGTATGTAATCTTATATGCCGTCAGCTTAAGATTTTCGTATTTAAGCCAGTAATCCATAACATCAAAATCATAGGGAGGGCAAGACCATACATTTCCATAGTTTGGGCACTGTTTGCACAATTGGATGAAGACATCAGGCTTTACATATTTTTCTACATATTCTTTAACCGGAATGTCTCTTTCATAGGATTCAACAACATAGTTCTTTTCAGATAACTTCACTTTCATCACCCTTTTCCATTTAATTCAGCCTAATTATAAACCATTTCTTCAGGTTTATACACTATTTTTTACACCTCTCATTAAAATCTGATATAATAGTTATAATGATAAGATTACAGGAGTATCGCAATGGATTATGAAAAGTACAGGAAAAGTTCACTTATCACAGCTGTTTTTACAGCATTTATGACAACCTTTGTTGCCAGTGCATTGAATCTGTCTATTCCAAATATAGAATCGGATTTTTCCACCAATGCTGTGACTGTAGGCTGGATTGTAACCATATATACTGTCAGTGCTGCAATTTTCAGTGTCCCCTTCGGAAAGCTTGCTGATGTCATAGGCAAGAGAAAGGTGCTCATAGGCGGAGTGTTTGTATTTATGCTGACTTCGGTTATATGCGCCTTTTCCACATCAATTCAGGCCATGATAATAATCCGGTTTTTTCAGGGAATAGGGGCTGCATGCATATTTGCAACCAACAATGCTATTTTGATATCGGTTTATCCGGGCAACAGAAGAGGTGCTGTAATCGGAATGTCTGTCTCTGCCACATATATCGGACTGTCTGCAGGACCGGTAATCGGAGGCTTTCTTAACAGCAGTCTGGGCTGGAGAGCCATCTTCTGGGTTGCATGCATCCTGTCTTTGATATCTCTTTACTTTACAGTTACCGGCACGCCTGCAGATGAGGGATTAAAAGAAAGACAGAAAACAGATATGGTGGGGAATATCCTGTATGTGCTTATGGTTTCTGCCTTCCTGTTCGGGTTCAGCAATATCGGAACAGGCTTTTCCGGTAAGCTGCTTACACTCCTTGGGGCAGTTCTTCTCATAGTCTTCGGTAGATATGAGCTGAAAGCGGTAAACCCTGTGGTAAAGATTTCAATGTTCACAGGTGATGCCGTATTTACACTCTCAAACATTGCAGCTTTGCTCAACTATGCAGCCACCTTTGCCGTAACATATCTTGTAAGCATCTATCTGCAGTTAATAGTGGGATTCCCTTCACAAAAGGCAGGCTTGGTTCTGATAATTATGCCACTCATTCAGGCTTTGATTACACCGAAAACGGGAAAGCTTTCAGATACGGTACCTCCTTACAAGCTGGCAAGTGCAGGTATGGCCTGCTGTGCGCTTGGGCTGGGACTCTTTGCATCCCTGGGAAAGGAAACAGGGGTCGTATTCGTCGTTGTCGCTCTTATGGTAATGGGAACAGGCTTTGGACTCTTCTCTTCACCAAATACTAATGCAATCATGTCACGGGCTGATAAATCAGACTATGCTGTTGCAAACTCCATAGTCTCAACTATGAGAACTATCGGTCAGTCCTTCAGCATGGCTCTGGTGAATATTATAGTATCCTTTAAGCTGGGGGACAGTGCCCTGTCTCAGGTATCAGGAGACAATCTCATTTCCACTATCAGAACGTGTTTTATCGTGTTCCTTTTCCTCTGCATAGTAGGTACCCTTATTTCACTGAAGCGTGGAGAAAAAAGACATAGAGTTTAATCTATGGGTTCAATTATTCCTATTTGTATTCCCGCACCGCCTATATCAAACTCCATGTTAAATGAAGTCTTCACATTCTCTCGCAGAATTTCCATATGAGGAGCAACATACGCTATATCCGGATATCTACGTAAAATACCTGTTTTTCCATCATGATTATCGTTGGCAATATAATTAAACAGACTGCCGAATTCGTTCATGCTATACCGGACTATCTCATATGGACCTGAGGGAATATTCATTGTAAAAGTTAATTCCAGCCGGTCAGTGAAGCTGTTTATCATACCTTTCACATAGTCCGGCGATTTACCTTTTGTGCAAAGGTCTATGATTTCATCATTATAGTTGTACGTAATAATAACATACCCAAATCTGTTATTGTGCTGTTTTTCAATTACACAGTAATTCCTTCCCTGAGATATGATATCTCCTTCCAGCAAGGACAGAGCCTGATAGGCATAGAAAGAGCTTTTTCTTATTCCCTCAGATGTCATCAAAGCAGGCATCCCCTTCAGCATAGTCCGGCCACCATCATCATCTCTAAGACACACACACATGTCCTTAACGCCTGTCTTGAGTACATTGTTTAATACCACTATGGATTCTGCAACAGAATCATGACCAAATGAAAGGTTGTGCTCTGATTGCAGATTTGCTCTAACCTGAACACTGATACCTGCTGTTAAAAGCATATCATACAGCCAGTTTATTTCCTCTCGGTAATCCTGTCTTTCTACCAGTATGGTTACCTTTTCAGGATGCAGTGCATTAATATGAGCAAACAGTGAAAAGCCCAATGACTTATAATCTGACAGTTTGATACACAACTCCAGTTTAGGATCGGTATGAGCAATACAAGGTTGACTCACATCTACTGTCACATTCTTACTGATGCCGGTCATTAACCTTTCCGTTTTATTTCGGTTGCTGTCCCCGTAAAGGCGTTCTTTGATAATTGAGATAATCTGTTCCTGTAGCGGGTTTCGCAGCCTTGGTTTATTATCTTCACTAAGGGTCAGAGGCTTGTATTTCTCTCTGTGTTCTTCCGGAGATACCTTAAACCACTTGATAAAATACCGTTCATAGTAGGCAGTTGTGGAGAAACCCACATCTCTTGCAATCTGACTGATTTTTCTGTCCGTCTCCAAAAGGGGGATTTCAGATCCTTCCACTCTGGCAAAACACAGAAAGTCCCTAAAGCTCATTCCTGTACAGTCTTTGATTATATGAGACAGGTAGAACTCATTCAGGTATTCACGCTCTGCCAGTTCTTTCAGTGATATTTTCTCAGAGTAGTTTTCATATATGTACCTGAAAATCCTGTCTATACGTTCTATGGTGACATGGTCATCGATTTCAAAGTTAATCACAACATCCTGATCAAAGGCAAAAAGGTTGAAATTGCCTTCTATGTATTTAATCAGCTCTATCATTGTGAAAATGCATTCAGTCTTGTATTCAGGACTTTGGGTCATATATTTCAGAAGAACAGTAAGGAGGGCCTTCCTGACATATTCATGTTTATCTGTATGCTCATTGTGGGAATAGGTTCTGAAGCAGGCGTTGCTCAGATTTGGAAAATACTGTGCAAAATAATAGGTATTTATCTGAATGACAGCAACTGTATTCTCTCCTTCTGCCTCTGTAAGCCTGTGGACTTCGTGTCCCGCAAGTGTAAACACATCTCCCTCTTTTAAGAGATAATTACAGTATCCGGATTTCAGATTAATCTGCCCCTTCAATACATACACAAATTCCATATCCTGATGATAATGTACAGGATAGTCCTCAACATGGGCTATTAATACCCTTATTGGAAAATCGTCTTCATATTTTAACTTTTCAAAAAGCATCAATCTCAATCCTCGTTTTCTATGATAATGAATTCTGAATGTATTATATATTCCGTTACAGGATTTGTCATTTCTTTTCTTAAATTTGCTGCATTTTAAAGCTTATGAACGGTTTGCTTTCCGCAAATGAATTGCCCAAAAATCGCAACAAAATGCTTGTCTGAACAGTGAAAAATACATTACAATGGACATAAGGTCAAGATGCTGCTGCCTAAAGATTCAATTATGGTATAATCTTTGGGAATTTCTTAATTAATGGAGATGTCATTATGAAACGCTACTGTAATTCATATTTTAGGGTCGATACCCAAAGGGTGATTGAAAATTACAGAAAAGTTCAGGAATACATAGGACCTTCTACCGGTATAATTCCTGTGGTTAAAGGAAACTGCTACGGATATGGTATCATTCCTATGGCGAAGCTGTATAAGAACTGCTGCGGTGCGGAAATAATCGCATGCTCTGCAATGCAGGAGGCCGTAGATTTACGCAATGCAGGTCTCGAGGGAGAAATCGTCGTTATCGGTGGTATTCCTCAGCATCTTCTTGATGGCGCTGTAGAGTATGATTTACAGATTCCTCTTTTCGAAGAAAAGACAGCATATCGCATACAGGAACTGACCTCATCATCAGAGCCGGTAAAGGTACACATCAAAATAGAGACAGGAATGAACAGACTGGGAATCAGACCGGGTGAAGACCTGGAAAGACTTCTCACTCTGATAAAAACCCTGGACAGAATAGAGGTTGTGGGCGTGTATTCTCACTTTTCCACTTCCACCTCGGATTACAACGATCCCTTTGCACTCATTCAGTGTGAAAGATTCAGAAGTGCTGTAGAACAGATCCGGCAGGCCGGATTTAAGCCCAAATACATTCACTGCTGCAACTCTGCTGCCATTGCCTGGTTCAAAGATGCCTATTTCACTCACGTCCGATCCTGTACATCTCTTCTCGGACATGTTGCCATGGAGGATGGCCGAGAACCTATAGGACTTATGGAGCCACTGGAAATCGGAGCCTATATTACTAATATTCACCATATTGATACCGGTGAAAGCATAGGATACAGCCGGGCCTTTTTCGCAGACAGACCTATGGATATTGCAACTATATCCGTTGGTTTCGGTGACGGCTTTTACCCAAAATGGTTCAGAAGTCAGGGACCTGTACTGATTAACGGTCAAAGAACCCACTTTCTCGGGTGCTGCATGGATCAGTCTTTTGCTGATGTAACCGGTCTTGAATGTGAAATCGGTGATAAGGTAATACTGATAGGTTCGTCGGGAGACGAAAGAATTACTACCTGGGATATGGAGCAGTTCTGTGGAAATACTTTTGAATTTCTGTACGGCACAATAGGCACCAGAGTGGAAAGAATATACATATAAATTAACAATAGAAAAAGAGGTTGATTATGGACAAGAAACAAAACTTAAAGACAAAAGGCTTAATGATTGCAATTTTCAGCGAATTTCTGTTCGGTTCCAGTTATATATTTATCAGACTATGCGTAGAAGATGTTTCTGTTTTTACCCTTCTTTCATGGAGATGTATTATCGCATTCATCGCTATGACCATATGTGTAATGATGGGATGGCTGGACGTCAACATGAAGGGTCGAAATCTAAAACCCCTGTTCCTGATCAGTCTGTTTCAGCCGGTACTTTACTTCATAATGGAAACTCTTGGTATCAGGCTTACCACAGCTTCGGAAAGCGGTGTGATAATATCGTGCATACCTATTATAACAATGTGCTTCAGTGCTGTATTTCTAAAGGATCGTCCGACCCGCAAGCAGGTGGTGTTTATGATTATCACAGTTATAGGTGCTATTCTTATCAGCGTGGGTGGGGAGTTGAAAGCCTCAGGCAGTCTCCTTGGATACCTGTTCCTACTGCTTGCAATGTGCAGTGAGGGAGCTTATTCCATTACATCCCAAAAGGTTCAGGAATTCAACAGCGCAGAAAAAACCTATGCAATGGTAACCGCAGGAGCTATAGTATTTACCGGTTTTGCTTTGATTGAACATATTTCAAAAGGCACACTTGTTGAATACATAACCATGCCTTTCACAAATTACATGTTTGGAATCTGCATACTGTTCCTGGGACTTGGCTGCAACGTAATCGCATTCTTCTGTGCCAACTATGCCATATCTACAATAGGTGCAACCAGACGTGCATCCCTTGCCGGTATAGCAACTGTAGTATCACTTTTGGGAGGTCTGCTGTTACTGCATGAGACTTTCTCAGGTATACAGTTTGTAGCAACTGTTCTCATTCTGACAGGTGCATTTGGAGTAAATAAATTCGGGAAACCGGAGCAATAATAATTCATACGCAAAACGGCAGTGCTACCACTGCCGTTTCATTGTATCTGTAAAGACCCTATTTTCTTTTTTCCTGCTTATACCGTTCAATCTCCTCAGCCAGATTGTTAAGGTATTCCCATCTTTCCATTTTTTCCAGCAATGCGGTCTCCGCACCATCCTTTTCTTCGTATAAACTCTGAAGCTTGGAATAGTCGCTGCCACACTGACTCATTTCCCCATCTATCTCTGCAAGTCTGTTTTCAAGAGCTGCAATATCATCGTCTATAGTTTCAAATTCCTTCTGTTCGCTATAGGTGAACTTTGGTGCCTTCGGTCCATTGTTTCTGCCATCCTGACCTGACTTTGACCGCTGTCTTTCCTGCTTTGCTTCCTTCTTTCGCTCTTCTTCCTCCATATCTCGTTTTGCCTTGTAGTCACTGTAGCTGCCGTTATAGTTTTTCAGCTGGCCGTTCTCCTGAAAGGCAAATGTTCTCCTGGTTGTTCTGTCAAGGAAATATCTGTCGTGGGAAACTACTATCAAAGCTCCTTCAAAATCGTCCAGATAGTCCTCCAGTACTGTAAGGGTGGCAATATCCAGGTCATTTGTAGGCTCGTCCAGTATAAGTACATTGGGAGCCTTCATCAGTATACTCAAAAGATACAGTCTCCGCTTTTCACCGCCGGAAAGGTTTTTCACCAGAATGGAATGCATGTGGGGCGGAAAGAGAAATCTTTCAAGCATTTGGGAGGCGGAAATATATCCGTCTACGGTTCTGATATTGGTTGCTATGTCTGACACGAATTTGATTATCCGCTTGTCTTCCTCTAAACCTTCATTATGCTGAGAGAAATAGCCAATTTTTACGGTATCGCCTCTTTCGATTGTACCTTCGTCCGGCTCAATTCTGCCCATTATCATGTTAAGCAGGGTTGTTTTTCCGCAGCCGTTTTTTCCGATTATGCCAAGTCTGTCATTTCTGAGCAGGGTGTATTCAAAATTATCTATCAGCTTCTCACCGGAAAAAGACTTGGATATTCCATTAATCTCGATAATTTTCTTCCCCAGTCTGCTGGACACGGAGGACATCTCCAGAACAGAGTCATCCACTTCCAGCTTGCTGTCCTCAAGCTGATGAAATCTCTGAATTCTGCCCTTTGCCTTGGTAGTGCGGGCCTGTGCACCCCTTCTTATCCAGGCAAGCTCCTTCTTATATATGGCAAGACGCTTTCTCTCCGAAGCCAGCTCCATTTCTTTTCTCATGGCCTTTGTGGATAGATAATAGTCATAGTTTCCCTCATAGGAATACAATAGGCCCTTTTCAATCTCAACTATTACATTGCATATTCTATCCAGGAAATACCTGTCGTGAGTGATCATGAAAACCGCGCCCTTGTAGCTTACGAGATAATCCTCCAGAAAGGTGATAATGTCGCTGTCCATGTGGTTGGTAGGCTCATCAAGGATGAGAAGGTTGCTTTCACAGGCCAGTACTGCAGCTATTGCCACCTTTTTCCTCTGTCCCCCTGACAGCAGCTCCATTTTTTTGTCAAAGTCATATAAGCCCAGTCTGGTAAGCATACTCTGACATTCGTATTCCTCGCAGGGCAGGTGCTGCATACTTGCATACTTCATGGCCTGCTCCATTACCGTAAGGTTGCCGTCAAACTCCGGATTCTGAGGAAGATATGCCTTTTTCAGCTGATTTGACTCAGTTATGGTGCCCCCTTCCTCGTCTGTTACACCTGCGATAATCTTCAGAAGTGTCGACTTTCCACTGCCGTTTACTCCGATGAGACCTATCTTATCCCCTGAGTTTATGGTAAGGTTTATATTCTCAAGCAAAGGCTTTTCCGTATAGCTTTTCTTAATATTTTCAGCAGATATCAAAATCATTATTTTTGTTCCTTTTTCTCATAAAATCACCTGCTATTTTATCACATTTATGCCTTCAATAAAAGGGATTGTCCCTTGAAATGTATTGGGTTTTATGTCAAAATAAGTATATGAAGAAATTATATGTATCAAAGAAATCAAACATTATACTTCAGAATTATCTTTCCGGTTTGGGCTATTCTCTGGAGCTTACATCATCTTCAGGCATTGTGGATGAAGGAATCTCGTGCCATCCGGATATTTTTTTATGTAAGATGGGAATTGACGAGAACGCTCCCATCTTCTTTGCGCAGAAAGAAGATCTGGGATATGATTATCCTCAGGATGTGGCTTTTAATGCTGCCTGTACAGGTAAGTATTTCATTCACAACCTTTCTGCCACCAATGAGAAACTGATTCAGGCGGCAGAAAACATGAACATGACCCTTATCAACGTGCGACAGGGATATACCAAATGCAGTACTGTTGTTGTGGATGAGAATTCCATCATTACCTACGACGATGGAATCCGAAAATCCTGCAGTAAATATCCTGAGCTTTCGGTACTTAAGATAGCGCCCGGATTTGTGGAGCTTGACGGCTATGACACCGGATTTATCGGCGGGTGCAGTGGCAGAGTCGGAGACTGCATAATCTTCAACGGGAATCTGGAGGAGCACCCTGATTTTTTAAGAATAGTAGATTTTATTGAGAAGAGAGGTCTGAAATGCAAGTGGTTTACAGAATACAAGCTTACAGACATCGGCTCAATTTTGTGAGGGTAAATATATGAAAAACAAACACTCTATGACATCAGGTTCTATATGGAAATCCCTTGTAGCCTTTGCAATTCCTCTGGTATTGGGCAACCTGTTTCAACAGCTGTACAATGTTGTTGACTCCATTATAGTTGGAAACTATGTAGGCAAGGAGGCCCTTGCTGCAGTAGGCGCATCAGGATCCATCATAATTCTTCTGGTAGGCTTCTTTATGGGGGCAGCTACAGGTGCCGGAATCATTACCAGTCAGTTTTTCGGTGCGAAGAATGAAAAAGGCATTCATAAAGCGGTTCACACCTCCCTTGCCATAGCTCTGGTAGGAGGAGTAATCATTGCGGCAGCCGGTATCGCTTTAACGCCTTTGATGCTGAAGGTTATCGATACCCCTGATGATGTTTTTGATCAGGCTGTCATCTATCAGAGAATATATCTTGGCGGAGCAATTTTTGCCACCATCTATAACATGAGTGCAGGCATACTGAATGCGGCGGGAAACTCCAGAAGATCACTTGTTTACCTTATCATTGCATCCATAACAAATGCAGTTCTGGATCTGGTTTTTGTCGGCATTTTCAAATGGGGAATCGTAGGGGCAGCGGTTGCTTCTGATATAAGCCAGCTGGTTTCTTGTATTTTTATCGTCAGATACCTGATCAGAAGCCGCGAACCTTATCACGTAAGTATTAAGGATATCAGATTCTATGATAAGCTTCCCGGAAGAATCCTTAAGGTTGGACTTCCGTCAGGTATTCAGAGTGTTGTAATCTCAATATCCAATGTAATAGTACAGGCATCTGTCAACGGCTTTGGCTCGGACGTTATGGCTGCCTACACTACATATAACCGGGTTGAAGGTTTCATGCTTCTGCCAATAATGAGCTTGGGTATGGCGGCTACAACATACACAGGTCAGAATTACGGTGCCAATGAAATAGAAAGAATACATAAAGGCTCCAGAGTGTCAACCGGTATCGGCGTATTATATGCTATTGTGGTAGCGGCTATCATGTACTTTGCCGCTCCGTATATCATCGCAATATTCAGCACCGAGTCCAAGGTAATCGAAACAGGAGTGTTTATGCTTAACTGCATGCTTCCTGCTTACTGGCTGCTTGCCGTGTTCAACATTAAGGTGGGTACCATCAGGGGAGCCGGTAAAACCATGGAGGCCATGTTTATATCTGTCTTTTCCTTATGCGTAGTCCGCATTGTCTGGATTATCATTGTTTTCGCAGACAGTCATAATCTGTTCCTGCTGATGGTGACATATCCTGTGACTTGGCTTGTCGGTGCAGCTATTGCTGCAATTTACGAAAAGAAAGGCAAGTGGCTTGTAGAACCTGATTACGAGTTTCTGGAAAGCTAGAGATTGTTTAAATATCAAAGACATGCAAAAACCCACAGACGAGGCATCCTGTGACGATTCCTTATGCTGTGGGTTTCTTAAATATCTTACAGCTGACTGATTCTGTAGTCTGTAACTCTCTTTGTCTTCTTTTCGCTTCTTGGCAGACTTCCCGGAGGAACGATGATTACCTTTGGAGTCATTCCGATTCTGGATTTGAACAGATTTCTTATCTCGTTGCTCATCTGTTCAAAGCTTACACGGCCTTCGCCCTCTACGGTAAGAAGCATAACGTCCTTGTTGATGTCATCGTCATGTGCAATTGTAACGGTGTATTCGCTGGTTGCGCCGTCTACATCCTTCAGAATATCCTCTACCTGACTTGGGAACATGTTTACGCCGCGAACCTTAAACATATCGTCACTTCTGCCTTTGATGATATCGATTCTCGGATACTCCCTGCCACAAGGACATTTTTCCGGAATGATACGGGACAGGTCGTGAGTTCTGAATCTGATAAGAGGTGCACCTTCCTTTACAAGGGTAGTGATAACGATTTCTCCCTCCTGTCCGTCTTCTACAGTTTCTCCTGTAGCCGGATCAATAATTTCAATATATATGTAATCGTCCCAGTAATGCATGGATTCACTCTGGCTGCAGTTGATTCCTATTCCCGGTCCGTATATTTCTGTAAGACCATAGATGTCATACAGTTCTATGCCCAGTTTGTCCTGAATGCTCTTACGCATCTTTTCTCCCCAACGCTCGGAGCCGATGACACCCTTCTTAAGACGAAGCTTCTGCCTCAGGTTTCTCTTTTCAACCTCTTCTCCCAGCATCAAAGCATATGAGGATGTGGCTGTAATAACTGTAGTTCCCAGGTCTTCCATCATCTTCAGCTGTTTATCCGTATTTCCGGGACCCATAGGTACGCACATTGCTCCTAACTTTTCACAGCCGTTCTGGAATCCTATTCCTGCTGTCCACAGGCCGTATCCCGGTGTAATCTGGATACGATCCTTGTTTGTAATTCCCGCAGTCTCGTAACATCTTGCAAACATAACTGCCCAGTCATCAACGTCCTTTGCTGTATACGGAATGATAACCGGTGTTCCCGTTGTTCCGGATGAAGAGTGAATTCTTACAATTTCCTCTTCAGGTGCCACCATTATTCCTAAAGGATATGCATCTCTCAGATCCTCTTTGCCTGAGAAAGGAAGCTTCTCAAAATCTTCCTGGCTGCTGATTCCGGTAATTCCCAAATCTCTGTATTTTTTTCCGTAATAGCTGTCACTTGCTATTATTCTCTTTATCTGATTATCTATCAGCTCCAGTTGTCTCTCACTTAACTTCATCTTTTACTACTCCTTTGTCCTAGTTTCAGTCCTTTCCTGAATGCGTCAATATTGACATCCGCAAATCTCTCGGGCACTCTGTCTCTTATTTCCTTCTCAACAGGCTCAATTTCCAGGCCTGTTTCCCCTGTTCCTACGGCTACTCCAAGAATTGCAACGTTGAAAAACTTTGCCGATCCCAATTCCCTGCACATGTCCATAGCGTCAACTACGATCACCTTTCGACACTTCTTTTCCAGATACTCTATTTCTTTTTTCCCGTCATATCCAGTATCCTTCAGCGACTCTGTAACAGGCTTGACTGGAATAGAGTTAACCACAACAACACCTTCTTTTTTCAGGTATTTCAGGTTGCGAACCGCCTCTCCCGGTTCAAAGGCCATGATTATGTCAGCTGTCCCTTCAGGTATCAAAGGGGAAAAAATATCTTCTCCGATTCTGACGTGACTGGTAACCGATCCGCCTCGCTGCGCCATTCCGATGGTTTCAGCGGAGCGAACAGGCTGATTCATTGCCATTGCAGCAGATGCAATGAGTTTTGATGCCAGAACCGTACCCTGGCCTCCGACTCCGCATAAAAGTATATTCTTCTTCATCTTATTTCTCCTCGTATAGCTTTACATTGTTTCAAAGGCATTTACAGGGCATATCTGTGAACACAGGCCGCAGCCAGTACACAAGGCCTCATCTACTGCAACTTTTCCTTCTTTCATGACAATTGCCGGGCAACCGATTTCTCTAATGCACTTTCTGCACTGAATACAGTCCTTTCCTACAGTCATTCTTTTCACTGGCTTGCTTAGGGCAATACAAGGTGATTTGAAGATAATGGCTTTCACACCCTTTTCTGAGGCACAGTCTTTAACAGCTTCTACAGATTCCTTAAAATTGAGAGGGTCTACTGTTACGACTTTTTTCACTCCCATAGCATTAAGAATAGCAGGGATGCTCATCTTCTCCACAAATTCACCCATCATAGTAACTCCTGTACCGGGATGTGGCTGATGGCCGGTCATCGCAGTTGTGGAATTATCAAGTACACAGAGAATCATATCTGCATTGTTATATACGGCGTTTGCGACTCCGGTCATGCCTGATGCAAAGAAGGTTGAATCTCCCACAAAGGCAAAGCATACCGCATCTTCATCTGTCCAATGGAAGCCCTGTGCCATGGTAATTCCCGCACCCATACACAGACATGTATCCACCATATCCAAAGGCATTGCATTTCCAAGAGTATAACATCCGATATCTCCACAGAAATATGCCTTCCGGCCTTTCATAGCTTCCTTTACTGCATAGAAAGAGCCTCTGTGAGGACATCCGGCACACAGGACCGGTGGTCTTACAGGACTTTCCGGACTGTCTTCCAGATCTATTCCCTTGCTTTCTAATGAAGTTCCCATGAATTTACCTATGTATTCAGCTGCCAGGTTTACGTTGTATTCTCCCGACAGTATTCCGTCTCCCGTGTATTTTCCTCTTATTAAGGTAGTCAGCCTGTACTTTCCTGCAATCTGAAGCAGATGTTCCTCAATAAAAGGACTCAGCTCCTCTACGCATAGAACCTGTTCTACCCCTTCCAGTGCTTTCAGGACAAAATCTTCAGGGAATGGATAAGGTGTAGCTATTTTGCAGATTTTTACACCCTCTCTGTCGCCCAGTGCATCTTTTACGTATCCGTAACTGATTCCGTTAGTAAATACGGCCAGGGTGCCCCTTCCTTCTACGGTATTATACCTGTATTCTGAAAAATCTCTGCCGATTTCAATATTCCTCTTTTCAATCAAAGCATGGTTTCTGTTAGACAGTCTTGGAAAGATTACCCACTTGCCGGAATCTTTGATAAATCCCTCATATTCAACAGGCTGAACCTGATCAGGAGCATCAATCTGTCCGTAGGCGTGATTCACTCTGGTTGTCGGTCTGAATAAAACAGGTGTGCCGTACTTTTCTGAGTACTCATATGCGTCCTGAATCATATGGAATGCTTCTTCAGGAGAAGAGGGATCAAAGACAGGTATTCTTGCAAATTCACCGAATCGGCGGGTATCCTGCTCAGTTTGTGAGGATATGGGACCCGGATCGTCTGCGGATACTACCACCATGCCGCCTTTGACACCTACATAAGCCAGTGACATCAAAGGGTCCGCAGCCACATTAAGTCCTACCTGCTTCATAGTCACCAGAGTTCTCGCTCCGGAATAAGCAGCTCCGGCTCCAACCTCCATGGCGGCTTTTTCATTTACCGACCACTCTATATGCATTGTGCCCGGATTGGCCTTTGCAAGAGTTTCGATTATTTCTGATGAAGGAGTTCCCGGATAGCCTGAAGCCACGTTTACTCCTGCAGCAATAGCTCCGTATGCCATTGCACTGTTACCCATAAGATATTTTCTACTCATAATTCTATTCCTTCATGATTTATGTAAAATAATTTCTTCAATCTATTCCTTATTTACCAGATAGATTCCAAACAGCATTACTGCGATTCCTATTGATGCCACCAGTGACGGGATTTCATGGAATATCACTATTCCGAATACAACCGCCATAATAGGTTCAACGGATGCAAGAAGAGAAGCCTTTCCGTTTTCGATTGACTTCAGTCCTGTTGCATACAGCAGGTTTGGAGATACAGTTGCTATCAGTGCTATGGCAACCAGCCAGATAAACAGCGGCACTCCGGATGTTTCTATAGCCGTAAGGGAAATATTAATGTCACAGACAAAGAGCCCGCATATTGCCGCAAATATAAAGGTGTAGAACTGGATGGTAAAAGGTTTATATCCGTAGTTGAGAGCAAATCTCTGGAATATGGTGTTAAAGGCATATCCCACTCCTGCACCAAGTCCTACTATAAGACCCTTCCAGGTTAAAACAGCTGTGCCGTCAAACAATCCACTGACCATGCAGCAGCCTCCGAATACAAGAACCAGTGCCACAAGCTTTCTCTTTGTAATTTTCTCACCAAAGAAGACAGCCGAAAAACACATTACAAATATTGGTGCCGTATATGCCAGCACTGCCGCCACAGATAATGACGTAGCCTGTATGGTATTCATGTAACAGAAGTTAAAGAAGACCATTCCTATTGTTCCTGTGCCTACCATCGGCCAGATATGTTTAAGCTTGATCTTAAACAGACTTTTATCTGTGAAAAGAATTATCAGAGCTACAACGGGAATGGAAAAAATCATTCTCATTTCAACTATGTTAAGTGTATCCAGACCATATTCACTTATATTCCTTACAAAAATCCCAATTGAACCCCAGCAGGTGCCTGCCAGCACAATACATAATCCAGCGTAGTGTTTCATCTGTTCTCCCTTTTACTATTTCATATATTTTGATTATTTTGCACTTACATCATGTTCTTCAGCGCTTAGTTCATCTATGCTTTCTTTTATCTCATCCAGGTTCTCCCTGATTTCGCTTTTTATATTCTCCAGTATTTCCTTTCCCTTTTCAGTTTTTCTCTCTAAGTATTCTTCCAGATGTTCTCTTATAGGCTCTCTGGTGTTAAATGCAAGCATGAACTGTTTTTTCTGCTCCATTTCCTCTCGCTTCTCATCCAGGAAGTTTTTCAGTTCTTCATAGCGAACAACAATTTCCTTTTCCTTGGCAAAGCTTCTGATTTTCATGGAAAGATTGAAGGAGTAGCTGCAGTCTATTATGAAAAAACCAAAGAATACACCTATGAAAAAGGAGAAGGCCAGGTTTTGGGCCAGCCAGTCTACCCATCCTGTTACATGTGGGTGTATTACCAGACAGTAGAAACATCCCATTATGCCCCAGTAGCATGAAAACTTTGGGCAAATAATTCCCTGAAGGTTAAGCTTTTCATCAGTGTAGTCCCACAGTTTAATATTCATACCGATGATGAAAATTCTTCCTGCTATGTACTCAATTACAGTCATCAGAATTGCAATGGTAACGAAAAGCAACGCAAGATATACAGGAAAACTAAGATTCAGACTGTCCAGCATGTTTTCTGTAAGGTATGCTGCAACAAAGACTGTAAACAGGCCGAATCCGTACAGTGGAAGCCATGGTCCCACCAGAAATCCCGGATTTATCCATTTCCTTCCCGGATTGTTTCCTGAAAAAAATCTTCTGTACACCAGCTCCAGACACCATCCGCTACAGCTGCCTATGAAAAACAAAAATGCAAAAACCAGCCAAATATTCAATACCTCATCCCCTTGTCATATAATCTCTATACAAATTCTGCCATTATGGCATTTGATATATCTATTCCGGCCTCACTAAGGTAAAGCCGTCCATCTTCTTCTATCAGCCGGCCTGACTCAAAAAATTCTGCCAGACCTTCTTTTCTGTCACCAAAAACCTGCCACAGGCTTTTTCCGAATCTATCCTCAAACTCTGACATACTGATTCCCCGGGTTTTTCTCAGCCCGGTAAACACAAATTCCGACGCATCATCCATAAATGTATTTTCATGATACTCAAGCACCGGTGCCTCTGCAAAACGCACTCCATCCACATAGGAGCTTGCTCCCATTCCAATGCCCAGATACTCATCCATGGACCAGTATTTCAGATTGTGTCTGCACTCTCTGCCCGGCTTTGATGCATTGGATATCTCATAATGCTCATAGCCTGCCTCTTTCAACTTTGATATTGCCTTGTGATACATAGCCCTGTCCATGCTGTCGGAAACCTGGTCAAAGCTTCCTGCCATAAACATGTCATAGAATGGAGTTCCCTCTTCAATCTGAAGACTGTAAAAGGAAATATGTTCAGGTTCCAGCCCTATAACCTTCTCCAGGGTGTCTTCCCATATCTCCATGCTGTGACCGGGTATTGCAAACATCAAATCTACATTTATGTTATCAAAGCCACATTGCCGCGCCATTCTGAAGTTGTCCAGGAAGTCCTCTACAGTGTGAACTCGTCCAAGAGTTTTCAGACATTCATCATTCAGCGCCTGGGCACCTATGGAGAGCCGGTTTATGCCTGCCTTCCTGTAGGCCATAAGTTTTTCTCTGCTTAGGGTTTTTGGATTTGATTCTATGGTGATTTCTCCATCCTCTGCAACGTTAAATGCAGCTCTCACAGCATCAACAATGTCACATGTCTGATCGGGTTTTAAAATCGACGGAGTACCGCCGCCGATGAAAACAGTATCTACCAGATACCCTTCTCCATAGACTTTGCCGTACTCCTCAATATCCTCTATTAAACTTTTTACGTATTCCTCCCGCTCCGTATCCGTGGTTCCGCCATGGGAATAGAACCCGCAATAAGGACACTTTGCCAGACAGAAGGGAATGTGAATGTAAATTCCAAGTTTTTTCATCTGGTGCCGTCCCGTTACTTGTTATCATCATATTTCAGCACAGCTGTGAAGGCTTCCTGAGGAACCTCAACCTTGCCGAACTGACGCATACGTTTCTTTCCTTCCTTCTGCTTTTCCAGAAGCTTCTTCTTACGCGAAATGTCACCACCGTAGCATTTTGCAATTACATCCTTACGGTATGCTCTTACAGTTTCACGTGCGATAACCTTCTGTCCGATTGCTGCCTGAATAGGAACCTCAAACTGATGCATAGGAATAATACCCTTAAGCTTTTCACATACGAAACGACCTCTTGCCTGAGCCTTGGATTCGTGAACTATCATGGAGAAAGCGTCTACCAGTTCTTTGTTAAGAAGCACATCCAGTTTTACAAGCTTTGATCTCTCGTAACGCAGGAATTCGTAGTCCAGAGAACCGTAACCTCTGGTCTTGGATTTCAGTGCATCAAAGAAATCATAGATTACCTCGTTCAGAGGAAGCTCATAGTGCAGCTGAACTCTTGATTCCGTAATGTATTCCATGTGAATCATCGTGCCTCGTCTGTCCTGACACAGCTCCATAATCGAACCTACATATTCCTTCGGAATCATGATGTCTGCCTTTACCATAGGCTCTTCTATATGGTCGATTTCCATAATGTCCGGCAGGTTTGTCGGATTCTGGATCATCTGTACATCTCCATTGTTTAAAACAACCTTGTACACTACACTTGGTGAGGTTGTTATAACAGCCAGTCCGAATTCCCGTTCAAGTCTTTCCACGATGATTTCCATGTGAAGAAGTCCCAGGAAACCGCAGCGGAAACCGAAGCCCAGTGCGGTAGAAGTCTCAGGCTCAAACAAGAAAGCTGCGTCATTAACCTGCAGTTTTTCCAGAGCATCCTTAACGCTTTCATACTTTTCACCTTCTGCCGGATATATTCCGCAGTACACCATGGACTGAACCTTCTTGTATCCCGGCAAAGCCTCTTCAGTCGGATTGCTGTCCAAAGTAATGGTGTCACCGACTCTGGCATCTCTTACCTGCTTGATTGAGGCAACGATATATCCTACCTCGCCTGCTCTGAGGGATCTTGTAGGAACATGTCCCGGCGCCATAACGCCGACCTCAGTTACCTCATACTTCTTGTTTGTATTCATAAGGCGTATCATGTCGCCCACTTTAACCTGTCCATCAAAGATTCTGGTGTAAATTACAACGCCCTTGTAGTTATCATATACAGAGTCAAATATCAATGCTTTCAGCTTTCCGTTTACATCTCCCTCGGGCGCCGGAATATTGGCAACGATAGCTTCCAGAAGCCCTTCTATACCAATGCCTTCCTTTGCGGAAACCATTGGAGCTTCTGACGCATCGATACCTATCATTTCTTCAATTTCTTCCTTGGTTTCATCTGGTCTTGAGCTTGCCAGGTCTATCTTATTCAGACAAGGAAGAATTTCAAGGTCTTCTTCTAAGGCAAGGTAAACGTTGGCCATAGTCTGTGCTTCAACTCCCTGAGTGGAGTCTACAACCAGAACAGCTCCTTCACATGCCGCAAGGCTTCTTGAAACCTCATAGTTAAAGTCTACATGACCGGGAGTATCAATCAGGTTGAAAATATACTCATTGCCATCCTTCGCCTTGTAAACCAGTCTTGTGGTCTGAAGCTTGATGGTTATTCCTCTTTCCCTTTCCAGCTCCATATTATCCAGGAACTGTTCCTTCATATCTCTGTGAGCAACAAGTCCCGTATTCTCTATGATTCTATCAGCCAGGGTGGATTTTCCGTGGTCAATATGAGCGATTATACTAAAGTTTCTTATATATTTCTGATAGTCCATGTATAAGTTTTCCTCTCTTTTTTGCACAAATATACAGAGTAGATTATACACTATCAGCTATTATTTTGCCAAGCATTTTGGCCGAATTTTCTGCCTCCTCAATCATGTTTCTGTTGTTTCCCATTTCCAGCAGAATGGACTTGCTGCACAGATCCTGATTATATATGTAATCCCTGTACATTACTTTCCCTGTAAAGCCATCATATTGAGATTCGGCTACACTGTTAAGTGTCTCAACAAAGGATTCATTGCTTTCGAAGGTTGATGCAGCTGTACCGATGACATAGGAATAGGTTGCACATTTCTTTCCCTTAACCTGAATTGTATCCCCCTTTTGGCTGCTGCTGATGGCGTCTCTGTGCAGATCGATTACGCAAACCACCGAAGGATACTTTTTCAGTAGTCTTTCAGCTGTGTCATAGCTTCTCTCGTAGGCACTGTCATAGGACGGATTATCGTGTATGGTCTTGTCATGAACCACCTCTATGCCTTCCTCCTCCAGACTCTTTGCCAGCACGTCTCCAACCTGCCTTACAGTGTTCTTTTCATTAACAGAATGATAGTTGCCTGCAGAGGCAGGAAGATAGCTTTCCGTTGAATGGGTATGATATATCAAAACCAGTGGCTTTCCCTTTTCTCTCTTTGCCTTTTTCTCGGTTTTGGTCTTGTTTGTGTCTTCCCTGTCTTGTGATTTGTTTTCTTTCGCAGGCTCATCCTTCTCGGCTTTTTCCTCAATTCTATCAAAGCTCATAGATGGCAGGCTGCTCTCAAGGCATGCCATAGCCAAATTGTCGCCTTCGAAGGTGCTGATAGCCGGCACTCTCATAAAGGCGACAAAGGAAATCATATATGAAATTATGAACGCTATTGTTATTCCTCTTTTCCTCATACTAGGAATATATGCCGGGATGGAGACAAATATTAACTCCGGAGGCAATAATATCCGAAAAAATCTGTATTATGGCGTCGATATCCGTAGGCGTCACCACCATATCTACATTGAAATCAGGATTCTTCATAAGTCTGTCAGCATCTATTACAGTGGGGACACCGATTGCAATAACCTCTACTCCCAGGCTTTCTCGCGATAACTCTTTTCTGTAGTTACCCATACCGGCACCCGGTGAAATTCCCGTATTGCTTATCTGTATAGTCCTGCTTACCCTTTCTATTTCTCTTGCGGCCAGTGCATCTATCACGATTACCGCATCAGGCTTTATCATGTTAACAATTTTCTCTATAATATCCGCTGTTTCCATACCTGTTGTTGCAGTTACACCAGGTGCCAGCCCGCATACATTGGAATACTGGTCATCTCCGTCGCAGTCATAAATCTGAAAGAGATGTCTGGTGATTTTTACCTTTGACAGGGTTACCGGGCCCAGACTGTCTGCGGTAACCCTTTCGTTGCCCAGACCGATTACGAGAGTCTTAAGATAGTAGCTATGTTGAATAAACCTGCTTAGCTGTTCAGCCAGGGCTCGCTCTGCCCTGAGTTTTACATCCTCCGGCTGTACATCCAAAAGACCGTCAATCTCCAAAGTAACGTATCTGCCCTGAGGCTTTCCAAGAAGGATTTCTCCTTTTTGGCTGATAACATCGACTATGGTTGCTTTGATGTTTTCGTCTATCTTCACTTCTTCTGAGATTATTCCGTCGTCTTGTCCGGGTTTTATGCCTGCTTCCTCCAGATTTTGCTTAGCCTCAAGGGCCAGGTCAGTTTTGAATCTCATTTTTTACCCCCATACGCAAAATTATTCTTGCAATGCTTTTCCTTTTCATATATACTATTATCTGCGAATTTAGCGTTAAAAATGCTAAAAATATGAAAAGTGGGGTGAATTATTATGGCAAACATTAAATCCGCAAAGAAAAGAATCAAGGTTATTGACAAGAAGACAGCAAGAAACAGAAGAGTTAAGGACCACGTTAAAAGTGCTCTTAAGGAACTGGATGCTGCTATCGAAGCTAAGGACTTCGAAACTGCTGAAGCTAAGTTAGTTGCTGCAGAAAAGAAGTTAATGCAGGCTGCTGCTAAGGGAACTCTTAACAAGAAGGCTGCATCAAGAAAGGTTTCAAGAATAACTAAGAGATTCAACGCTGCAAAGGCAGCAAAATAAGTCTCACCCGTCCCCACCTGTGTATAAGTTAAATACACATGCTATGAGCAAAAAAACGATGGTAAGTGTCTCACCATCGTTTTTCCTTTTTTTGATTGTTTATTCTAATTATTTATCTGCTATTCTTTCTTCTCTTAACAGCAAGAACTGCCATAAGAGCTACTGCTCCTGTGAACAAGCCTGCATAAAGAGCAATTGGAGTTGTATCACCTGTATCAGGAGACATTTCCTTTACAACATCTGCAGTATTATCTTCAGGATCGCCTGAATCATCAGGATCGGTAATCGGTCCATCCGAATCTCCGTCTACTACATATACTAATGCCAGACCCGTTATGTCCTCATCGCCTAATTCAAAGCTGTCCAGCTTGTCTTCTGCGTAGTATTCTGCATCAAATTCATCCTCCAGCTCATAAATGAAGTCGAATGTGGTAAATGAATCATAGCTTCCTACGTATTCGTATTCCTTACCTCCATGATTTGTCTTAATGTAATCTTCAGCCTTGATTACATCTCCTTTTTCCCCAAGCAGATAATATCCGTATTCTTCACCGTACAGAGCCTCGCCATCCCATTCAATGTCACGGAATTCCATAGAGCCGTTAACATTCTCGAAGTACATGTGAGCAATCTCGTATTCAACCATTACAGGACAATCACAGTCAACAAACGCGCTTGCAATCAGAAGTCCCTCGAACTCAGTCTTCAGAAACGCCAGTGCATCATCAAGCTGAGCGATAAATTTCTCGCCGTCCATATCTTCAATACCTTGTTCAGCGATAATCTCATCAAACGCCTCGACGATTTCTTCTCTGTCCATTTCAGCAATCTTGCATATTTCATCAATAAAATCGCTGATTGTTGAAACCTGTGCAACATCTCCCTTATATTCCACTTCTGCTGCAAGCTCAGCTAACAGCTCGTTAAGAAAATCGAAGGTAATATCGCAGGCATCTGCTATCATGGCTGTTGTAATTACAAAAGCTCTGGTGTCTTCAACTGTATAATGAGCATCAGGAAGACCTTCAACAGTTACAGTAAAGTCCTTTCCGAAGTTTTCAAGCTGAGACTCAATATCTCTGACAAGCTTGGAATCACCTGTTTCACTTCCTTCAAAGAGAGTGTAAATCTTCTGGATAACGTCAGCTGCAGCCTTTTCGGATTTACCGGACTTCACCTCAGCTGCAAAATCCTCTTCGTCAAAATCGCTCATCAGTTCGTCGAAGATTGCCTTTAAATCAATATCTCCCTGGGCATCTGCCATCTCTGACAATGTATATGGGCTGACACGATCTGAAGGAGTGCCTACCCATGTAGTTGCTCCTAAGTTTTCCTCATCCTTTTCCAGAGGAATTACTACAGGTGCATCTCCGGGTGCTCCGACTATAAGCTTCGGTGATTCAATATTACCCAGCTCCTTACAATACTCATTTGCAACGGAAAGAACACCAACTCCGCCGTTAAGACTTTCAATTTCTTCCAGAAATGCATTTTCTGCTGTTGCCGCAAACACACTCATAGGCATGGTGGCCATAATCATTAAAACGGCAAGAATGCTTACTAACGTCTTTCTCAATTTCATAATAGTTCCCCCTTATTCATCTTTAGCTTTAACATCTCCGTCGTAGTTAAAGGATGGCATCAATTGAAGCTTAAACTTATTGGTTTTACGCTTATAGTCGATTTTTTCCTTTATCTCGACATCCTCACATACGCCTGTACGAATATATCTGTCCAGCTGTGCATATGTGAACCCCAGATTTTCTTCGTCTGTCAGTCCTGACAGACCATCTATAGGAGGTTTTTCCACCAGAACCTCCGGCAGCCCCAGTTCACGTCCTATAGCTTTAACCTCCTGAACGGTTAAATGAGCAAGAGGGCTGAAGTCTCCTGCACCATCACCATATCGGGTGGCGTAACCCACCCAATCCTCAGATAGGTTACATGTATTTGCTACTCTGCCGTTCATGGACTGGGAAACAGCGTATACCGCTGCCATTCGCAGTCTTGCCGGCAAATTAGTAGTCGTTTGTACGGATACCTCACAAGGCAGCTTGTCTTTTAATTCACCAAGCATTCCCTCGTAGGCATCTTTGATATTGATAATCGTATGATTGATTCCAAGATGTGAAACCAGAAGTTTAGACATATCTATGTCTGCCTGCTCACCGTTTGGCATCAGAACTCCGAAAACTCTGTCCTTTCCAAGAGCCTCAACACAGAGAGCAGCCACCACTGAGCTGTCCTTTCCTCCGCTGATGGCAACAACAGCCATACAGTCCTTGCCGTTTTCCTCGAAGAATTCTCTGATCCACTCAACAACCTGACCGGTTACTTTTTTTGCATCGAACTGATTCATTTTACATCACCTACACAATGTTTATCTGACACATTTTCATGGCAGCCAGTGCGTTATCATGGCTCTCAGGTGTGACTCCCGCACACAGCTCACCTCTTACGGATATTGTCTTTTCCGGGTATGCAGCCTTCAGAATCATGGCGTTGCTTATTACACAGATGTCTGTGCATACACCCCACATTTCTATTTCACTGACCTGATCAAAATCTTCACCCACTGTCTTCTTCAGCCATTCCGGCAGTTCCATGGAGCCGAATGAAAGCTTGTCCAGCACATTGGAATCCGTTACAAATGCTGAAAGTTCAGGGACGATTTCCCATCCCGGCGTATCCTTAATGCAGTGAACTACCGGAAGCAATCTGCCTTCCTGTGTCTCCGGATAGTTTTCATAATGAGTATCTCTGGTGAAAAATACCTGCACTCCTGCCCGGGTAACTTCTTCAAGACCTGCCCTGAGATGAGGTACTATAGCCTGAGCCTCACGGTTTGCCAGAGATCCGGTAACGAAATCATTCTGCATGTCAATTACAATTACTATTTTTTCCTTACACATAATCTCCACCTTTTGAAAAATCCCACGAAACAGTCACCTTAAACAACTGCTGTCGTGGGATAATCTGTTCTGAAACTTATTCAGCTTCTGTCATTATTGCATCAAATTCTGCAACTGCTGCTTCAAATTCTTCGTCACTTTCGATGTCTACAAGTTCAAATTCGTCTTCGCCAACTTCCTTGTATCCATAGATGTAAACGTCGTCTGAATCATCCTGTGGAATAAGAGCAATGTATTCTTTGCCTGCGCTTTCGAATACGCCCATGATTTCGCATTCCAGTTCGATACCATCGTCAAATTCAAGAGTGATGATATCCACTTCTTCTTCGCGAATGTCTTTCTTATCTGCCATATTAAATATCCTCCGTTATAAATCTGTCTTTAAAGTTTTATTCTCTAATAATATACCATTTTTAAGCTATATTATCAACTAAAATATTCCTTTATATTCCTTGCGATACTTTCTGTTATGGAAGGCACCTCCATCAGCTCCTCCACCGAAGCTTTTTTTATCGCCTCTATGGTATCGAAATGCTTCAGCAGAGCATTTCTTCGGGCCGGTCCCACTCCCTGTATATTGTCCAGTACTGAGTGAATTGCATTCCTGTTTCTCAGGGTTCTGTGATATTCTATAGCGAACCTGTGAACCTCCTCTTGTATGGTGCCGGCATACTTAAACAGCATAGGTCTTTCCCGCAGTGATATCTCCCTTCCATCCTCAAAAACTATACTTTTCGTTCTGTGGCTGTCATCCTTAGCCATTCCCACCACAGGAATATCCAGTCCCAGTACCTTAAGCATCTTTCTTGCCGCAGTGACCTGACCCAGTCCGCCATCCATAAATATGGCATCGGGAAGCTTTACGAAGGAAGGATCCCCCTCTTTATATCTCCTGAATCGCCTGTAAATCATTTCCTGAAGGCTTCCGTAATCGTCAGGTCCCTCAATAGTCTTTATTTTAAATCGCCTGTAATCCTTTCTTATCTTTCTGGTTCCCTCAAAAACTACCATGGCGCCTACGGAATCCACTCCGTTTGTATTAGATATATCGTAGGATTCAACTCGATAAGCCTTCTTTTCCTCCGGCCTGTATCCTGCCTCCCGGATAATCTGTGCCACCTCGCTGCAGATTGCCTCCTGTTTTTCCGTTTGAAGCTTAGCCTTCTGATCCAGAGTTTTGACCATCTCCATCCGATCGTTTTGCGTCAAAGTCAGCAGAGCCTTCTTCTCACCCTTCTGTGGTACGAGAATCCTCACCTTATGTCCGTTCCTTCCAAGATACTCTTCCAGAAGTTCCTTCTCAGGCAGCTCTTCCTCAACTATTATCTCAGGAGGAACATTAGCCCAATTGCCGTAGTACTGTTTCAGAAATTCACTTACCAGTTCGGTCCTCTCAGCACTGCTGTCAGACTGTATCTGAAAGGTTTCCCTTCCGCTAAGCTTACCGCCTCTCACCGTGAAAAGCACGATGAAAGAGTTTCTCTCGTCTTTAACAGGAAGGACTATATCCATATCCTTGTCTCCGGCCATGGTCACACGCTGTTTTTCCGAAATTGCTTTGATGGAAACGATGTAATCTCTGTATTTGGCAGCTTCCTCAAACTCCATATTTTCCGAAGCCTTCTGCATCTTGTCCGTCAAAGCCTTGACAAGGGGTTTCTCCTCTCCTCCAAGAAAGGCCATAACCTTGTCGATGGAAGCCATATATTCGTCTCTGTCAACTTTGCCCGTGCAAACTCCCCTGCATGTCTGTATATGATAATTCAGACATGGTCTGTGACCCTGTGAGAAGTTTACTGCGCTGCATTGTTTCAAAGAATAAATCTCTGTAAGCAGTTCAACAATCTGATTCACCGCTCCTGCATCGCTATATGGTCCGAAATACTTGTTGCCGTCCTTGGAAACCAGTCTGGTTTTCACCACTCGTGGGAATTCCTCAGATGTAGTAACCATGATATATGGATAGGTCTTGTCATCCCGCAAGAGCACATTGTACTTAGGTGCGTATTTTTTTATCAGATTGCATTCCAGTATCAAAGCCTCCATCTCCGTACTGCATGTAATGTACTCAAATTCCGCAATATGAGATACCATTGCCCTGACCTTCGGATTGTTCTGTGCAGTACTCTGAAAATACTGGCGGACCCTGTTTCTCAAGGATATGGCTTTACCCACATAAATTATCTGGCCAAGCTTGTCCTTATGCATATAAACTCCCGGGCAGTCCGGGAGTTTTTTCAGATTTTCCTTAATATCAAACATTTAAAATCGCCACTCTCTTACCTTATGGTCTTCTTCCCGTCTAAGCTGTTCCATAGCTATACGCTCAATCTGCTGTTTACGTCTGAGTGCTTTTCTCCGTTTTGCCTTTGCTCTCTCGATTACGATCCAGATGTATATGCAAAGGATCAAAACTCCTACAACGCATATCACTACTGTCGTAAAGTTGGAAATACCGAAATATGAAGGGAACCAGCCTTCCGCCACATCCTCCTTCACAATCAGATCAACCTTGTTTACAAGATCGTCTGCCGCGTAGATTTCCAGACAACCTACCACATCGCCTTTTTTCACAGGTGCAGTAACATCATTATCCAGAACTACTTCTGTCCTTATCAGCGATTCCGATGCTTCCTTTGGAACAAATGCGTAGCCTATTTCCCTGGTGTATACCTCCAGTCTTGTCTTGGCACCGTGTTTTATGCGAATCTTGCCTTGTACCTTATTCTTCCCGACTACCTTTACACCTTCCACACTGTCAGAAATTGCGTTGACAAGTTTGGTTATATCATCAGTTCGAGTCGACATCTTTGCCCCCAGAATTACGGCCACAAGCTTAAGACCATCCTTGTTGTAGTATACTGAAATACCACAGTGGTCTTCATCCCATGTGCCCGTCTTGGCACTCTGAATATAGTTGTCACTGTCCTGAATTACTTCAATGTGATTCTTCAGAACTCTCGCATCACTCTTGTTGGTTTTACCCATCTTGTAGGTTTTGGTTCCGGAAATCTTTGCAAGAGTATCATTAGCGAAGGCAGTTTTGGAAATCAGCATCATGTCATATGCAGTGGTGTAATGTTTCTTTGCTCTCATTCCGTGAGAATTGGCAAAACTGGTCTCCTTACAGCCTATATTCTTGGCAGTCTTGTTCATCAGCTTTACAAATTCCTCTTCGCTGCCTGAAACCGCTACTGCCAGAGTGTAGCAGGCATCGTTTCCCGAGTTCAGCATGGCACCGTAGAGCAGATCCTTAACCGTAACCTTTTCTCCCTCAACAAGTCCCATGGTTGATTCCCCTATCAGTGTAGCCTCATAAGGAACCTTTACAACCTTATCCAGAGGTACGTTCTGTATAGCAAGCATGGCAGTCATCAGCTTGGTGATGCTGAAAGGTTCGATTCTTTCGTGTATATTCTTGGAATAGACAACTTCACCTGTGTTTTCGCAATATACTATGGCGCATTCACTGTCAAGCTTAATGTCATCGGAGTTCTTTGCATATACAGGCATACAGGATGTCATTATCACAATCAAAGCTATTAAAATGGATACTGTTTTCTTACGATTCACTTCAGTGCCTACTTTCTCTTTCATACTTCTAAAATCTTCAAAAGACGATTCCAAGGGTATACCTTCAGAATCGTCTTTGTATTATTGTTTTATTAAATTATATCACTAAACCATCGTCTAGTCTACTATTCTTCTAACGTCGTAAATAGGTCCGGTGAAGCTTACGCTTGTTACATTAATGCCATGAGCTTCATCTATTGCATGTACAATTCTGCCATTTCCCACGTAGATGGAATAGTGCCCCGGTGAGCACATTATATCTCCCGGTCTCGCTTCTGAATAAGGAACGGATTTTCCGCAATTCTCAAAGCCTACACGTGGCAGATTAATTCCAAAGTGTTTATATACCGACTGTACGAATCCTGAGCAGTCTGCTCCGTTAGTCAGGCTTGTACCGCCATACACATATGGATTTCCTATAAACTGCATAGCATAGTTGGCGATTTCACTGCCGTCTCCTGAGTAAGTTGTAGAGTCTGCAGCCTGATATGATCCCGATGATGAAGTCTTGGTCACAGGTCTTTTCTTGGTACCCTTAAGTACAATCTTGTTAACGGCTTTCTTCAAAGTCTTAGACTTAAGCTCCTTGGATTTTACCGTTACGCCGTTTTCCGTAACGATTCTCTCAGTTACCTGTCTCTTCCCCTGCTTACCTTCTCTCTTTACCTTTGTTTCTCCCTCGTAAAGCTCATCGGTTTTCCTGGCTATTGTCTTATACTTTATCTTCTTGGTTGTTTCCACAACCTGTGTTGTAGTGACCTTTACTATAGGCTTCATCTTGTAAATATTCAGTTCATCTCCCGGCATTATCTTTTCTGTGTTCTTAATGTCCGGATTACTCTCTGACAGTTCCTTTACTGTCATATCGTGGTCTTCTGCAATAGTCCAGAAGGTATCGCCTTCCTTAACCTTATATGTTGTTTTCTCCCTTGTTCCTGTTACGAGATATTCAACCGTGTCCTTTACTTCACAGAGCTTAACATCGTCGTCCTTATTATAGGTTTTCTCCGCAACTGTAAGTTGAGGTTTAACTTTAACACTCTCCAGCTTGGCTCCCTTTTTCACATAGTAGTTAGTAACGTCCTTTACCACCTGATTAGCATCGTTTTCTGAAACAAATACTGCGACAGTTTTATCACCAGCCATTAGATCCCAATACTCTACTGTTGCATATGCAGTGTATGCCATAGATGCCAGAGGAATCAGAATAAGTATTCCCACAGCAATCAGGACATACCGCACATACCTGCTTGTTTTCAGCTGTCCTAAAATATTCATATTCTTCCTTTCTTCTCAGCCAATAACGTATACAAAGCTAATAAAAATGCTACATTATATGCATAGCTATGTCAACCGTTATGCCGAATCTTCACATGTTCTTCACATTTTTACGGACATGAAACCCTGAAAAATAAAGCCTTGTACTTACAAAAAAACATTTTGCAAATTCAAGGCTCCATGCATTTTTATTTATTCTTCTGAATTTTTTGTGTCGAAAATTCAGTCTTTTGCCGGATTGCTGCTGTCGGATTTTGTCATAAGCTTTATTGCACTGCGTATATTACGTATGCTTATCTCATCTGCTCCTTCCTGATATTCACCATCAAGAGCCCACGGCATTGTTGAATCCGCCTGTATCTCAAGATTACCGCTTGAGAAGAAGGAAATAAGTGATGAATGGCTGTAATTCTGTGTTGTCAATGCCAGAAGAATCTGATTAAGTTCTATAATATTTGATGGCGACTTAATCAGAAGAACCTCGAATTTACCGTCATTCATATCTACATGATTCTCAGAAAGAGTCAGAATACCTCCAACAGAGGTTGAATTGCATACAGCTCCAAACAGGTATTTCCCTCCGTATACGCCTTCATCCACTTTGATTCTGACCTCCAGTGGAGTCAGACTTGGGATATCCTTAATACCCTCCAGAATGTATGCCAGATGTCCAAGAGCGTTTTTAATGCTCTGAGGCGCTTCATATGATGCTCTTGTAAATGCTCCGAAGGATGCAACATATGAGAAATATCTGCCGTTAAATGTTCCTATATCCAGCGTGGTCGGTGTCCCGCTAACTATATCTTCTGCTGCTTTAAGTATATTAGTTGAAAGCCCTATGCTGCTGGCAAAATCGTTAGTACTTCCGGCAGGAATATATCCCAGATTCACATCTGCTCCCGATTCCATAACTCCGGCTACTATCTCATTGAAGGTACCGTCTCCTCCGATTCCGACTACCAGATCAAAATCCGCAGCTCTTTCTCTTGCGATTACTGTGCCATCCCCTGACTTGGCTGTAGTCGCAACCTCCACGCAGTATCCACCCTGACAGAAAATATCGATTATTTCAACAAAATAGCGATTTGCCTGTCTCGTGCCTGCACACGGATTTAGAATAATTAAAGCTTTCTTTTCCATTGTTCCCTACCCTTTCGTATCTTTCCAAACTTTGTTAAATAAAATGCCTAAACATAGAACCCATGAAATAAAGTAAAACCACATCATCAGAGCAACCACACTTGAAAGCGAACCATATAAAATGTCGTAGTTTACAACAAAACCGGTATATGCCGAATACAGTATCGTAACAGCCAGCATTCCGATGGAAGCGAAAAGGCTTCCCGGCAGCAGCTCCCTGTATTCCAGCTTTTCAAAAGGCAGAATATAGTAAATATATGAAACCATGAGAAAATACATAGTTGCCGTTACCGGCCATCGTAGCCCTGTCCATAGAATATCCAAAAGACTTCCCTCGAAAAGCTGTCCGAATATAAGTTCAATAATAGTTTTTCCATGAACTGATATGATAATAACGAAGGCTATTGTAAACAGAATTATGGCCATAGATTTTACGGCCCTTATCCTTTCTCGCAAAAAATCCCCTGTGGTCCTTCCCTCAGTATAGGTGTAATTGGCAATTCTCATAAGAGAGAACTGTGCTTTGGATGCCGCCCATATCGCCATTACTATCATTATTATGTTGGATGAAACTGCCGGCTTGTAATTAAGCAATGGTTTAAGAGTACTTGACATACTTGGACTAACATATAAATCAATCCATTCCGTAAGGAATGCCAGAGATATGTCCATAATACCCAAAAGCTGTGAAAGCACAATCAGTGTAGGTACTATTGACAACAAAAAATAGAAGGATATCTGTGCTGCAAAACCCTGATAATAGGGATCGCTAAACTGATTTATTCCCAAGGAAATCATCTTTGGTATCCTTTTTTTCATAAAGTACTATTTCCTTTCCTTAAGCAGCTCCTCCAGCTTTATCAATGCCTCTGCCCTGTGACTGATTTTATTCTTATCCTCAGGCTCAAACTCTGCAAATGTAATATCATAGCCCTCCGGAATAAAGATGGAGTCATATCCGAAACCGTTTGTTCCTATTTCCTCGAAACCGATGTGACCTCTGCATTCCCCTCTGGCTACAAGTGTTTCTCCGTCAGGGAAAACCATTGTTATTACACACACATATTTTGCACCTCTCTTCTCAGCAGGAACGCCCTCCAACTCAGCAAGCATCTTCAGTCTGTTTGCCGCATCGTCACATTCCTCGCCTGCATAGCGTGCAGAATAGATTCCCGGAGCACCATCCAGATAGTCTACGCAGATTCCGGAGTCATCAGCAATAGTTATTCGGTTACTGATTTTCATTATTTCGTAGGCCTTCTTATATGAGTTTTCCTCGAAGGTTGTTCCATCCTCTTCTACTTCATCCTTTGGCAGACCGGCTTCATCTCTGGATATAATGTCCATGCCAAACTTTTTCGTAATTGCATCGATTTCAACAATCTTATGCTTATTTCTCGTAGCTGCAATAATAGTCTTTCTTTCCATGTTCTACTCCAAATCATAAAAAATCACACTAATTATACCACAAAACTGCTGTATTATGGTAATATTATTATTGACATTATAAAAATTTAGGAACGGAGAATTAATATGAAAATAACAGTACTTGACGGATATCTGGTTAATCCCGGTGATTTATCATGGGATGCCTTCAAAAAATACGGAGACTTTACATGCTATGACCTGACTCAAAAGGAACAGATAGTTGAAAGAATAGGCGATAGTGATGCTATTTTTACAAATAAGTGCTACATAACGAGAGAGATTATGGAGCAGTGCCCTAATCTTAAATTTATCGGTGTTACGGCAACAGGTTTCGATAAAATTGATGTGGAAGCTGCAAAGGATCTGGGAATTGCCTTCTGCAATGTCCCTGCTTATTCAACCGATGCGGTAGCACAGCATACCTTCGCCCTTATTCTGGAACTGACAAATCTGGTCGGTAACTACAGTAAAGCCGTTAAGGAAGGAAAATGGTACGAAAGTGAGGATTTCACCTTCTATGCCGGCACCCTTACCCTTCTTAAGGAAAAAACACTGGGAATTGTAGGATACGGCAATATCGGAAAGAAAGTGGCAGTTCTTGCTGAAGCCTTTGGAATGAAGGTTAATGTTTACAGCAAAGACAGAGAAGCTGCTATAAAATCCGACTTTGTCAGCCTCCACTGTCCCCTGGACGAAAACAACAAGGGCTTTGTTAATGAGGAATTTATCAGTCAGATGAAAGATGGTGCGATTCTCATCAATACAGCTCGCGGCGGGTTAATAAAAGAGCCGGATTTAGTGAAAGCACTAAAATCCGGCAAAATTGCAGCAGCTGCTCTTGATGTCATCAGCGTGGAACCACCAAAGGCACCAAATGAACTTATTGAATTACCAAACGTGATCGTTACACCTCATGTTTCCTGGCTGCCCACAGAAACCCGCGGTCACCTTCTGGAAATCTGCGAAGCCAACCTGAAAAGCTGGATTGAGGGTGGCAATTTAAACAGAATAGTCTAATACCAAAGATTACCAAACCAGGAATACTCCGTAGCTTGCTACCATACCCAGGGCACAGACACCTCTCAGTGCCCTGTTTTTTATTCTTATCATCAGGTAGAACAGCGGAGTTGAGATCATACCGCAAATCATCAGATGAATAACCTGCTGATCCGGATTCAGATAAACGTCATTGCTTATTGAAATAACATCTACGATGGCAAGAATAATAAAGTTAAACAGGTTGCTTCCGATAATATTGCCTATGGCAATGTTATAATTCTTCATCTTAAACAGTGATATGGTGGATGTAACCTCAGGAAGAGATGTGGCTACGCCCAGGAACAAAGCCCCTGCGAAGCCTGCCCCTATATTCAGTCTGACGGAAATCTCATCTGTCAGATATGTTACTATGATACTGAAAACGACTATGCCTATGGCTGTGAAGAAAAACCTTACACCGATTTGTCTTACCGTAAGCCTGGATGTTTTACTTGCCTGTATTTCCAGTTCTTCTTCATCGGATATTGCATCGCTTGCAGCGGAAAGGTATTTCACTCCTGTGATATACATAAGTATGATGAACAGGGAGGTAATGCTGACAGTAAGAATTTCTACTCTCAGTACTCCCAGGAAATTTAGCTCGATTATAACATATATTATGAAAACAGCAATTGCGACAATTCTGTATGATGGCGACAGTCGTCCTCTGTTAAACTGTCTGAAAAAAAACAGTATGACCGTGGCGAGAGCTGCCAGGTTAAAAAGGTCACTTCCAAGTATGTTTCCCAGACATAATCCCGGTTTTCCTATTAAGACAGTAGATGATATGCTCGTAAAAAGCTCCGGAAGGGATGTTACGGCCGAAAGCATAATTCCTCCGAGAAACGCTCCGGACAGATTAGTTTTCTTGTCCAGTAAATCCACATAATCAGATGCTTTCACCGATAAGAAAACTACAATAATAACTGTTATCAAATACCCTAAATAAATCAATTTTACCTCTCCGTTTCTATTTTCTGGTTATCCGAATAATTTTATCATGGTCAAAAGCCATTGTCAATTACTCTCTGTATCATTTCAGTTTCTGTCCCAAAGAACACAAACGCCCGGGGCTTTCCCGAGCGTCGATATGCAATGTCGATATGCAATACTGTGTTTTACTGTTTTTTGATTGATTTTGAATCAATTGCAATAAATACAAGAACACTGATCAGAAGAATCATAGGGTAGAACAGTTTTGGAATAATATCAAAGGCACTGATTTTAACCCCAAGCTCTGTTGCTGCAGAGATTGCAACCAGCATCTGTGCACCGTAAGGAATGATTCCCTGTAGCACACATGAGAAAGTATCCAGCAATGAGGCTGTCTTTCTGTTTGTGATTCCATATTCTTCAGCCATTTCTTTTGCAATTGGGTTTGCGATTACGATAGCAACAGTGTTGTTAGCAGTTGCTACGTCCATTGCACTTACCAGCAGACCGATACCTACCTGACCTCCCTTAGGGCCTTTGAATACCTTTCTGATGCCCGTAAGCAATGCTTCAAATCCGCCGTTTTCTCTGATCAAAGCGCACATTGCCGAAACCAGAATTGCAACCATACATGTTTCATACATGCCTGCTGCACCTGAACCCATGTTTCCAATCAGCTCAACTGCAGTAAGCTGTCCCGTTGACAGCATGATAACCGCACCAACCAGTATGCCGGCAAGAAGTATTATGAAAACGTTTATTCCTATTATGCCCATAATCAGAACAACCAGGTATGGAATAAGCTGAACCAGGTTGTAGTCCGGAATTACCAGATCTCCGTTGCTTGAATTCATCGAAAGTACAGCTGTAATCACCAGTGTCACAAGGGCTGCAGGTAATGCAATCTTAAAGTTTTCTCTGAACTTATCCTTCATTTCGCATCCCTGACCATTACATGCTGCAATGGTTGTATCTGAAATGAAAGAAAGATTGTCTCCAAACATGGCTCCGCCCATTACTGCACCTATGCAAAGAGCTGCATCGTATCCGGAGCTGTTAGCAACGGCTACTGAAATTGGTGTAATCAACGTAATAGTTCCTACGGAAGTACCCATTGCCATAGATACGAAGCAGGCAACAATGAACAGCACTACCACCGCAAACTGAGGCGGAATAATGGATAGCATGAAATATGCTACACTTTCAGCACTGCTTCTTCCTACAACGCCAACAAAAATACCTGCGATTACAAATATCATCAGCATCATCACGATGTTTCTGTCAGCCATGCCCTTTGCCATAATGTCGATTTTTCCGTCAATGCTTACACCGCGGTTCTGCAGACAGGCTGTCAGAATTGCAACCATGAAAGCAACTACAATAGGAATGTTGTAGAAGCCCATTTCTATCTTAAGTACATACTCGAAAATAATTCCCAGTCCCAGGTATAGTACAATAAATACCAGGATAGGCAGTAATGCCGCTTTGTTGTTCTTTTTCATCTCTTTCTCTCCTAATTTTAGCTTAATTCTTTACAGCAGTCCGGCTCTCTTGGCTTCTTCCGTCAGCTCTCCTCTGAACTCCGGTGCGGCAAGAGAAATAATGGCCCTTGTTCTGTCCTTATTGGTCAAAGGCTTCAGATTAATGCAGCCGTACTCTGTTACTACATACTGAACCTCTGATCTCGGTGTGGTAACATTTGCTCCTGTCGGGAAGCGGGGAACAATTTTGCTGGACAATCCATGCTTCTTATCCATGTACGAAGAATTTATTGCAATGAAGGATTTTCCGCCCTTAGATAGCTGTGCTCCGCGAACAAAGTCAATCTGACCGCCTACTCCGCTGTACTGTCTACCACCTATATTATCAGCACATACCTGCCCTGTCAAATCAATTGACAAGGCTGTGTTTATGGAAATCATGTTGTCGTTTGCAGCGATATTGCGAATATCATTTACAATTGGAAAAGGTGCGTAATACATGTCCTCATTATGGTCGATGAACTCATACAGTTCCTTGGAGCCGAAGGTGAAGGCAGCCACAGTTTTTCCCTCCATATATGTCTTTCGGGAATTGTTCAAAACCCCGATTTTCATTAAATCCATAATGGATTCTGACATCAGCTCCGTATGGGCTCCTAAATCATTTTTGTCCTTAAGTCCGTATCCCACTGCATTGGATATTCCACCCAGGCCAAGCTGTATGCAGGCACCGTCCGGAATCTGGTCCACAAGGAAATCAGATATGGTCTGAACGGTTTCATCTACAGGCATATTACCTACACCTGAGATTTCGTCATCGCCGTATACAACTGCATCGGCTTCAGAAATATGAATTTTGTTGGATTCTCCCAATACGTAAGGCACATTCCTGTTAATCTGAAGTATTATTCTTCCTGTAACCTCCTTCAGGTACTCGTGAAGAGCAACTCCTGTGGCACCGTAACTCATATATCCCTTTTCATCAGGCTCAGATACCTCAAAAAATGCCACATCAGGTGCAGCCGTCTGTTTACACCAGATATCCACCTGGCTTAAATGAACGGATGTATATTCCAGCAGGCCCTTAGACTGCATGTTTCTCTCCTGAGGTCCCATAAAATATGACAGGCACTTGAAAGAGTTGGGATTTTCGCCGCTGAAAATTCTCATAGGCCTGACAATCTGCGAACATGCCACAGTAACATTCTCCAGTTCATCTTCTCTTTCACCTAAGGCCTCACACAGCAGATGAGCCACACTTGAGCATGTTCCGATATATACCCTGTCTCCGCTTTTTATGCATTTCACAGCTTCCGCAGCGGTCACGGTTTTCTGCTTAAACTCTGTCTGTAAATCTTTATTCATAAAAATCTCCATATATTCTGTATTCAGAGTCCTCTTTTACCAGATCGTATATCAGAGGATCTCTTATTAAATGTTTCCAGGCTGTGTACGTTGCCCGGACAAACTCAGGGTTAAGCTCCGTCTCATCCTCTATCAAAGGACAGGAATAGGGAAGTTCTGAGTCGTTAAGTATCAAAGTCAGTATACCGTCTTCATCTATATGAGGTGTCAAAGGAAAGGTTCTGCACTGCATGGGTCTCTTTTCCCTGGGGCAGATTGGCGGTGTCTTACATCTTACGAAATAAACCTTACCCTTCCATGACTGGGGAAATTCATAGTCCTCAGCGTTTTCTGCACTCCAGGTCAGCCATTCAGAATCCCGTTCATGGACCTTGTCCTCGCCGGGCAGAAGATAAATACCCAGGTCCTCATCATCCTTGCCGCAGTTACAGCAGGCGGCGTTACATAGAGTGCCGCAGTCGTAATCCACAGGTGACACTCGGTCAAGAAGACGATAGATTGCCTCGTATGTTCTTTTTCTTATGGTACTTTTCATTTACTTCTCCAAAACCTTTATATCTCCAGAAGCAGGCTGTGAAGAAGAATCAGTCTTTCTTCTATGGTTGAAAGAATCAGATACTCGTCATCTCGATGCATGTTGTCTCCGCAAGGACCGCATCCGCAGATTGTTGGTACACCCATGCCTGCGATAAAGTTTGCATCCGACAGTCCTCCTGTTTCAACCCAGCCGATTGTCATACCGTGCTTTGCCGCTACATCATCCACATGTTCAATCATCTTCTGAGTCTGCGATGAAGGATTCATAGGCATTACAACGCCAAAAATATCAGCTTTTGCCGTAACACCCTTCACGGAAACATTTGCTTCCAGTTCTCTTACTGCAGCACAAAGCTTTTCGTATTCGGATTTCTGCGTGAATCTTACATCAAAATGAACCTTTGCATAATCAGGTATAACGTTTGATGCTTTACCACCGCTGATTACACCTGCATTTACAGATGTGCCCTCTTCCAGATTCTGCAGAGCCGAAAGCTCAGTAATCCATCTTGCCGCCTCAAGGATTGCATTGGCACCTTTTTCCGGCTCAACTCCTGCATGAGAAGCCACTCCGAAGAATTCAACTATCAGATCCATGCAGCCTTTACGAGCCTTTACAAATTTTCCGCCAAGACGTCCGGGTTCTAAAACAAGACAGTTCTTACTCATTTCTGCAAGCTCTTCAAACCAGGCTTCAGATCTGTATGAGCCGGTTTCCTCATCTCCGTTAAAAGCACAGCATATCTTCAATTCAGGTCTGTCCACTGCAAGCTGTCTTACCAGATGAATGGCAGTCATCAGACCTGCCTTCATGTCCAGAACACCGGGTCCGTATGCGTTTACACCGTCTTCTCTGTATGGACGCTTTGCTGCTGTTCCATCCTCAAATACGGTGTCCATATGCCCAACCAGCATCACATCACATGGATTCTCACGGGACATATCAAAATTTACTGCCTGTATTCTGGTGCCTTCATCAAAGGTTTCAACCCGGAATCCGATTTCCTCAAGCTTTTCCGTAAGCTTTTTACCGACTGCAGCAACACCTTCCATGTTCTCTGTACCACTGTCAATATTAACTAACTCTTCAAGTTCTTTCTTAAACAGTTCAATGTTCCACATAAATACCCTCCTCATTAATTGCTCATTGTCTATTTTACTATAATTAAAGCTTTTAGCCAACATGATATTTACATTGAAATGATATAAGTGGTAAAATAGTTACGATATTATTTGAGGAGAGGTTAATGTTAACAAATCTGATTTTTTGTCTAAATGCCGTCATTCCCATTTTTATGATGATGATTCTGGGAATGATTTTTATGAAAACAAAGCTTTTCAATGATGAGTTTGTGTCAAAGCTCAATGCATTTGTATTCAAGGTTGCTCTGCCTGTTCTGGTTTTTAATGACCTGAGACAGGAAGATTTCCACCAGATCTGGGATACAGGATACGTGCTGTTCTGCTTTGGGGCTACAGCTCTTTCCATAGCTATTTCCGCACTTATTTCCCTGGTAATAAAGAACACCGGCCAGCGGGGAGAATTTATCCAGATTTCCTATAGAAGCAGTGCCGCCATAATGGGAATTGCACTGGTTTACAACCTTTACGGAAAAGCCGGCATGACGCCTTTGATGATAATAGGCTCGGTGCCGCTTTACAATATAATGGCAGTTGTGGTTCTGTCCGTATTCAATCCGGAGCATGAGCCTGTTGACAGCGCTCTGCTTAAGAAAACCTTTATGAATGTTTTGAAAAACCCTATAATCTGGGGTGTCTTTGCCGGACTGGCATGGTCTCTGATAGATGTAGAAATGCCTGTTATATGTGATACGACTCTCGGATATATAGGAAGACTTGCCACACCTCTGGGACTTATGGCCATGGGGGCTTCATTTGATATAGGAAAAGCCCGCAAAAGTATCGGTTTTGCAGGCTTAGGTGCATTTATGAAGCTGATAGGTCTGGGACTTATATTTGTCCCTGCAGCAGCTATGCTTGGTTATACCGGTCAGAAGCTCGTAGCAATTCTCATAATGTGCTGCTCACCGGCCACAGTAAGCTGTTATATCATGGCGAAAAACCTGGGTCACGACGGTACCCTGACCTCCAGTGGAGTCATGCTGTCCACCGGCTTCAGTGCCTTTACCCTTACAGTATGGCTATTCGCTGTTAAGTGCCTGGGCCTTATGTAATCCTAGAACACCATGTATTTAAAGTAAACAAAGATAAACAGCACTCCTCCTGCCATATCAAGGAGAGAGAACAGAACTGTCAGAACCCGATTGGATTTCTCTCTTGAATCCTTCAGTTTCTTCAATGCAAGCAGTCCGATAGGAAGTCCCAGCATTACACATATTGAACAGATTTTGATGATTGCCTTTGCCATGGAAGGAAGGGCAGCAGCCACCTCCGGAGCAATAAACGCACCGGGAACTCCTATTACAGCTGCAGCCAGAGGAATGAGCGCCAGTGTAAAGTGTGCAGATAGTTTGTTTTTCTTTTCATCGTTATTACTCATGTTAAATTGTCCCTTTCAGTTATTTCATAGGGATATTATATCAAAGGAGGCTTCATATGTCTAACATTGTCTATGATTATTTTGGCGGTCTGTATATTAATCTGACCAATAAGTGTCCTTGCGCCTGTGAATTCTGCATCAAAAACTTCACAGATGGACTGGGAACTGCAGATTCCCTGCTTCTTGAAAGAGAACCTTCCGTAGAGGAAGTTCTGGATGAACTTAAGAATTGGAATATTGACAGCTATGACGAGGTTGTCTTCTGTGGCTATGGGGAGCCTACGGAAAGACTTGATGATCTGCTAAGCATAGCAAGGGATATCAAAGCCAAGCATGATGTAAAAATTAGAATCAACACCATCGGCCTTGCTGATTTGAGATACGGTCGCGATACCACTCCAGAACTTGAGGGCGTGATAGATGCAGTTAATGTCAGCATGAACGAAGCCGATTCAGAGCATTACGAGGCTTTATGCCATCCTGAATACGGCGCAGATGCTTATCCTGCAATGCTTGACTACATAAAAAGATTAAAGAAACATGTACCTCATGTAACCGCTTCCGTAGTAAGAGGAAGCCTGTCTCAGGATGCAATAAATGTCTGTACTGACAGAGCTGCTGAGCTTGGAATCGGATTCAGGGTAAGATAATCATTTGTTCTTGCACCTTACGATTATTATATAGGAAACAATAATATGTACCATTTATTCTAAAAAAAATCATACCTTAATGACTTTTAGTATGATATATTGTTGTAAATTAATAAGTTATACCGCCACCGGGTGGTAGTGCAAAGGCACTCGTGCACGCATCGTTAGGTCTTAGAAGATGTGTGAACGAGTTTTTTATTATTGAAGGAGGTAATTATAATGAAAAAATTTATCATTGACCCGTCATTCCTCGAAATATTTCCTGATGCCAGAATCGGCATTATCGTCTGCAACGGAATTGACAGCAGAACCAAGGATGAAAACAGATACGCTGCTTATCTGAAAGACTGTCAGGATGCCGCTCAGGTTCATATTTCTGCTCCTGAATTCATTCAGAATCCGGTCATAAAAACCTGGCGTGAGGCCTTCTATAAGTTCAAGACAAAAAAAGGTGCAAGATGTTCTATAGAAGCACTTCTTAAGAGAGTTTCCAAGGGCGAAATCTTAAGACCGATCATCCCTCTGGTTGACATTTACAACGGAATTTCCCTGAAGTATGGGGTTCCTGTAGGTGGCGAGGATATAGATAAGATACGTGGCGACATAAAGCTCACGATTGCAGAAGGAGGCGAGGAATTTATTACATATGGCAGTGATAAGAGCGAGCCTCCATATGAAGGTGAAGTCGTTTATAAGGATGACTGTGGTGCAATATGCAGATGCTTTAACTGGAGAGAATCTGTCAGAACCATGCTTACAGAAGAAACGGTAAACGCTTTTATGTGCTTGGAAGCTGTTGATGCATCAGGTGAAGATACATTAAGAGAAGCTACTGAACAGTTGAAAGCTTTGATAGAAGCTGAGCTGGGAGGAACCTGCCGGATGCACATTTTAAGTAAAGACTGTCCTGAAGCTGTAATCGAGCCCTGATTGAATAAAAAAAGTCCGGAAAGCTCTGTTTTTATTATGTTGCAATGGGGAGTTTAAAATTGTATTATATATCTGTTAGGAGGTGCTTTAATGGCATTTGGATTTTTAAAGAAGAAAAACTACGCAGATATAATTTACATGAACGGACACATATACACCCAGGATCCGGCATTCCCATGGGCATCTGCCGTTGCATGCAAGGAGGGAAAAATCCTTGCCGTAGGCGATTTTGAGGCTATGGACCAGCTTATGGATGAAGATACGGAAACCTTCGATTTAGAAGAGCAGTACATGTTCCCGGGCTTTATCGATGCCCACGGAACTCCGGCCATGAAGGTAATGGAGGAAAAGTATCTGGCCCTGGATCAGAGATGGGACATGGACACCTGCCTGGAAATGCTTCACGATTACGCTGAGGATAATGAGGGTGCGGATATACTGTTCGGATACGGTTTTAACGAAAGTATTCTTAAGAGCTTTGACGATAGCGAGTCAGCCTGCAGAAGACTGGATGAAATATCGACGGAAACACCTATACTGCTTATGGGAGCATCAGGGGTTCATTTCTGGTTCAACTCCCTTGCCGCTGCAATACTGGAGCAGTCCGCATCAGATGACGGAGTACTTCATATTACACCAACCTACATCATGAACACCTTCTGTCCAATTGATTTTGAAGAGGTAGAAGCTGACGCTACTGCATTCCAGAATCACCTTTGTGAGAAGGGTATCACTTCCGTTCTTAACCTGAACACACCGGACTATTTCAGCAATCTGTATCAGGATACGCTAATTGCACTGGAGGGTGAAAGCGAGCCTATCAAATCACGTTTTCACAGTACCCTGTTTATCAACAGACCTTTCAATCCTGATATAGTTATGGCAAGACTGAACGCCATGAAAACAAACTGTATGGAGCTTCAGGGGCTTATTACAGCCGATACACTTAAAATTGAAATGTGCAACGATGAGAACCTTTCATACTTCTCTCAGAATGCACTGGACACAATATGCACGCCTGTAGCTGACAGAGGCTACAACATTCATATCGATGCCGCAGACGATGAATCTGCGGAAAAGGCAGCAAACACATTCAGAATGCTTCGTAAAAAAGGCTACACAAATAACACCTTCGTTCTTGCGACAAAATCTGATGTGGATTGCTCAGGTGATGACCATATTCCGTTTATCAAAACCTGGCCTACGGATTACCTTAACAGATTTGTTTTCGGCAACTGTCACACTATCAAAGAAGCCATCGACCTCTTCACTGTTGATGCTGCAGAAATCATCGGAAAAAGTGATGAGCTTGGTACCATAGAAAAGGGAAAGCTGGCTGATTTTACCGTATTTGAAAATAATCCATTCGACATGACTCTTCAGAAGTTCTCCAACTCCCTGGCAAGTCTTGTCATCGTTGATGAGATGATTATTTACAGTGAGGAAGAAGCGGCAAAGGATGAGATGTGTGAAATGCTTTTCAGCATGCAGATGTAACAGTATGGTTAAGTACATAATTCAATATAAACTAAAACAGAAACCTCAACGAATGTGGTTTCTGTTTTAGTTTTGGGTAGATAGATTTATTATTTAGTTGCAATAGTTATTTTACTGTTCTATTCTTCATAGAAAACCTTGAAGTTTTCGTCCACTTTACCTTTGCCCAGGTATCTTGCATTGTAGTCCTTAATCAAAGCGGTGAACTTTGGAGTCAGGATGAATAATGCAAGGATGTTAATGAAGATTGGAAGTGCTACTCCTGCATCGGAGATCAGCCATACTGTTGTTCCTGAGAATTCGTTGAATACTGCTACCAGTACAAGAATTAAGCTTGGTAGCGGATAAGTCCACTTGTAGAACAACAATGCATACTTCTTAATCTTGGATTCGCCAACAACATAACGAAGTACTACTTCGATCTGAGCATACAGTCCGCTGGATGTTGTGATACCGAACAGGAATACGCCGATTGCAAGAATGATTCTTCCTGCTGAGCCGATACCTACTTCAAATGCTGATAAAGTAAGCTCTGCTCCGTCTAAACCGCTGTTCCACTGTCCTGTAACCATGATGATCAGACAAGTCAGTGTGCAGATGATGAATGTGTCAACAAATACTTCAAATATACCCAGCATACCCTGCTTGATAGGGTGGTCTACCTTTGCTGAAGCGTGAATCATTGGAGCAGTACCCCAACCTGCTTCATTACTGAATACTGATCTTGCCATACCTGTTTTGATTGCTACAGACATTGCTGCTCCGGCAAATCCGCCTGTTGCTGCAGTTCCGCTGAATGCGCCCTGGAAAATAAGAGCGAAGCAGTGTGGAAGCTGATCGATGTTTCTCAGTACGATAAACAGTCCGCAAACCAGATAGAATATGCACATGAATGGAACCAGGATACTTGCAATCTTACCTACGCTCTTGAAACCGCCACTGATCATTATGTAAAGTATTACAGTGAATACGATGGAAGTTCCAAGCATTCCGAATCCAAATGTTGTTGAAAGTGCTTCAGATACTGTATATGTCTGAATGTTGATGAAATAGCTTAGTGAGAAGCCTACTGCGAACAGACAGCTCAGTACTTTGAATACTGCCTTCAGGTTGAGTTCTTCACCGATACCTTTTTTGATATAGTAGTTAGGTCCGCCGTATGCTTCGCCGTTTTCGTCATTTGATCTGTAGTGAACAGCAAGTGTGATTTCACAAGTTTTAATTACCATTCCGCAAAGTCCGGAGATCCACATCCAGAAGATAGCTCCGGGACCGCCTAATGCAAGTGCTGTAGCTACACCACCGATGTTACCTACACCGATAGTTGTTCCAAGTGCTGTACTCATCGCTTCGAAGGATGACAGTACACCTGCACTCTTATCATCTTTGTTCTTTCCGAAAATGTTTCCAAAGGCCTGCTTCATTGACATTCCGAAGCCTCTGAACTGGAAGAATCCACTTCTCAATGTAATATATACACCGGCACCAAGAATGAATACTATTAGTGGCATGCCCCACATATAGTCATAAACGATTATGTTAATTAAAGTTTCAAAATCCATATTGATCCTCCTATTCTGTTTCTGTACAACGTACATTTGTCGCTAAGGATTTTGATTTAGTATTCTAGAATTCTCTTAATTGCATAATTCAAAATGTCAGGGGTCCTATAATACAAATCCTCTTTTAGTACACGCTCAGTCAGTTTATGGAAATCCTTGCCCCAAGGACCTATGTTAACACAAGGCATTGATACTGCTTCAATATCCTCTAAAGGCAGGCTGTAGATGTCTCCGAAGAAAGGCATCATTTTTTCCAGACTGTCAGCTATGTCTTTTCCGTTTTTTATACTGGAATAACTCAAATCCGATATTCCTGTATAATAGTTTTCCTGAATATAATTCTGATTGTATTTCTCCTTGGTGTAGTCTGTCAGCCAGCCGTACATGTTATTAATGACATCGTCATACTCATCAGCTGCCAGCACATTTGCCACATTTGGATAATATGGCGGCATAAGTCCGATTACAACTCTAGGTGAAAGATCATCAATATAATCATATACAAAATCTACAAGTTCAAAGTTTGCCATTATCAGCGATGCATCCTTTGTCTGCAGGTCTTCCTTAAGCTGCTCCATCTTCCGATTGTACGCTTCGGTGAATATCTGACCGTGATTGCCTTCGGCTTCTCTGTATAATTCACCGAAGTCTACCACCTTGGCTTCCCATGGAAGCCTGCGTACAGGCTGATGGGTTTTTTCGAGAAAATCGGCATAGTTCCGGTTCATGTCACAGATGACACTTTCAAAAGCGTCATTGCAGATTTTTCGAAGCTTATCCATCAGGCCTGCAGGTGACTGATTTAATGTCAGTACACTTAAGCATCCATTTATGGTAAGAGGCATGGAAACATCATATGATAGCTTGTTTTCTCTCAGATAAAGCCAGGTTGGAGGCGGCGCAGCCTCACTGCCTACCACATCTGATAATTCCATGTTTACCTCTGTTCTCCTGACGATTTCACACATTACATTTGTAGGATTCAGGCCTTCGAATACCTTTCCCGCATGAGCCAGGCATCCTCTCACATAAACGTAAGGCATTATCTTGCCTATGGAACCAAATGAGAAAACGCCATCTTCTTTAGTTTTTCTCTGGTGGGGTTCCGAGTTTATCATGAGACGATATTTCAACCCGTATTTTTCCTTTAACTCTTTAAGAAGGGTTACCCCCGCTCTCATCCCTGCAGACAGGTTTTCTTCATCGGGAACGCCGAGTACAATTACATTTCCCTTAAAGTCATCCATCTTACAGTATTCGGATAAAAGCACCATCTGAATGGCTCCTCCACCTTTCATATCGCATACGCCACGTCCAAACAGATATGTTCCACTCTCCAGATCTTCCCTAGCCTCGTCTGCAAGAGTGTCCTTTATCTCAAAGAGTTTTTCTTCTAATTCATCCGGGGAAAAAGCCCAATCCTTTAGAAGTTTGAAATCCTCAACAGTTACCACATCGTTATGATGAATCAGCACAACTGTATCTTCTGTGCTGCCTTTACGCATAGCCCAAACTGCGGCTCTCCCAAAAGGATCTCCGACAATTGGATATGCTCCATAGAATTCGGGATGGTTCTGAAAATATTCCTGTTTGCCGAAGTAATCCAGAAAGAATTTCTCAGCTGACTTTTCGCTGTAGGAATTACTTATACTCTGAGCCTCAACATATGAATATAAAGTCTCTTTGATCTGTCTTGCAATATTTTCTACCATTTTCACCCTCCCCGGTTTATAGTCTATATAATGGTGATGTCAGACATGTAGGTCCGCCTGTACCCTTGTAGGACAGTTCCTTGCCTTCATAAGTAAGAACTTCTACACCTGCATCTCTCATCTTCTGAATGATTTCAGGATTTCCGTCGATTGTGATGCACTTGCCCGGTTCTAAGCATAGTACGTTAGTTCCCAGGTAATCGTATTCTTCGTCGTTACATTCGATTAGCTGAATACCTCTTTCAATAAGAAGTTCTCTGAAGAATACAGGCATATATTTGGAATATACTACAGCTTTGTCAACGTCTACAAAACTGATAATGCTCATCAGATGCAGACAGCAGTCTTCACCGTCGCCGTGTGGCATTGGTATAATAATATATTCATCGATTATGCCTTCTGTAAGTTCCTTAAACTGTCTGATACCTTCATCATTAGTTCTGTAGCCTCTTCCGATTGCTACTGTCTTTTCGTCAATCCATAATACGTCTCCGCCTTCCATTTTTCCCGGAGCCTTAATCTCGCCTAATGTAGGGATGCCGATTGATTCAAGATAAGCCTGTGTTGCAAGATATTCCTTGCTTCTAAGCTCTTTTCCCATAGGGAAATAAATCGCACCCTTCTTGGTGATCTTAAGTGGATCGTGTGTATAAATTGAATCGAGACCTGTTCTGTCATCCTGTGGAAGATAATATACGTTTTCTACGTTTTCAGTAATGTACTTTTCAAAAACAGCGTATTCTTCCAATACCTTTTCATAATCAGGGCAACCGAAGTATTTAAAATCTTCCCATGTTTTGTCCAGATTTTCCTGACTGATAAAAGCATTTTCAGGTTTCTTAATAAGAATTGATTCGATTTTTCCTACCATTGACTGGCATCCGTATTTCATAGTAATTTCCTCCCTTTTATAGAAATCTTCCTTCATGCCATATTATTATAGCAATCATCGTGCCAACTGTATTTTAAATCCACAATATGTATAATTATTCGCGAAAATACGGTTTTTCCCTGAAAAACCGCCTGTTTATGCATATAATCCCGGTGGTTTCCACCGGTGGACACCTTCCTAGGGACATAAAACCCGCACGGTGCGAAAAAATTTTTTCGCTCGGCGCAAAAAATTTTTCGCACCGTACCGCGCTGAATGCTGCATGATTCACCGGCTGTGTCTCCACAGTGACTTTCTCATAGCTTGATATTATATTTTTGAAGTTTGTAGTTGAGTGCCTGCCTTGTAATGTTCAAAGCCCTGGCTGCTTCTGTAGGCGTCGGGTTCTCCTTCACTATTTCGCTGATAATCATCTTCTCAAATTCATTGACAACACTCGTAAGGGGAGTTCCCTCCTTCATCATAGAGAACCAGTTGCTCATATTGTTCTGCTCCTGATTATTCTTCTCATACAAGATGTGTTCAGGAATGTCTCCGATGGTGATTTCATCACCCTGAACCATGTTGAAGGCGTATTCTATGGCGTTTCTCAGCTCTCTGATATTTCCGTACCACGGATAGTTCATAAAAGCCTTCTTTACCAGCTCCGAGCAAGCCTTAACATGTTTTCCGGTCTCCTGATTGTATTTTTCGATAAAATGCCTTGTCAGAATCTGAATGTCTGTTTTTCTCTCTGACAGCTTAGGCAGCCTGATTTGAACAACACCAAGTCTGTAGAACAAATCTTCTCTCAGCCTTCCCTCGGCAACTGCCTCCTCCGGCTTCTCGTTCATGGCGGAAACAACTCTTACGTTGATCTTGATTTCTTTTTCATCTCCGATACGTCTTATTTTCTGCTCTTCGATGGCCTTAAGAATTTTACCCTGAAGTGATATTTCCATGGAATTCACTTCATCCAGGAACAAAGTCCCGTTATTTGCAAGCTCAAACAGTCCTTTCTTGTCTTCAGCACCCGTATAACTACCTCTGGTGGTACCGAAAAGTGTTGACTCCAGCAGTCCGGCAGGAATCGCAGCACAGTTCTGAGATATGAAAGGGTGCTTATGCCTAGCGCTGTGAGTGTGTAAAGACTGTGCGACCAGTTCCTTTCCGGTTCCCGTTTCCCCGCAAATCATCACAAAAGACTCTCCAGCAGCAATTCGCTCTACTCTTTCTTTGATTTCCTCCATACGCTCATCGGCAGTAATGATATCGTCCAGACAATACAACTGTCCCGGCTTAGGTGTATTCTTGAAATACTTATTGGTTTCTTTTCTGTATGGCTCTCCGTCACTGCTGAGATATACCGTTCCCTCGATTGCCCCGATTACCTCTCCGTCCATGATGATGGGGTATGTACTGCTTAAAAATCTAAGGCACTTACCGTTTATGTCCGTCAGGCACTGTACCTCATCGATAATAGGCTTTTTGTATTTAACCGCTCTGTAATGACTGGAGGTTTCCTCGGTCAGCTCAGGATAAACATCCAGAATGTTCTTTCCCGTGTATCCTTCATTCTTTACACTTTTATCGTCATCGTTGAACAGTGCCGAATACTCGATTACACCCTGTTTGTCAGTAATCATTATAGAATCCAGCCTATCGTACATGTCGGAAAATCTTTCAAGTACAAAAGTATGCATGCCGTATTTCCTTTCTCACTAATCTTCTATCAAAGTTTCCAGACCCAGTTCAATCATATCGTTCAGGCCTCTTTCCTTCTGTTCGTCGCTCATCTGCTCCTCAGGTCTGTACAGATTAATTACCACTGATACGATCATAAGAGCTTTAACCCCTTCCTTTGCCGCAACAGTGTACAGTCCTGCACCCTCCTGCTCAGACAGAAGTATGCCGTATTTTTCCCACTGTCTGCTGTACTCTGCCTTGTTGTCTACATAGAGATAATCGTTGGAAAGAGTGTTTCCCACAGTTACATCTAATCCCTTGTCTTTGGCCAGATGATATGCCTTGTGTAGCAGGTCAAAATCCGCTACAGGTGCAAATGTACCGGGTAAATGATACATATTAAGGGATGAGGTTGTGCTGACTGCAGATGATAAAACTATATCGCCCACGTTCAGAGACTCTCTTACAGCTCCCCCGGTTCCTATTCTCACAAGCTTTTTGCAGCCGTATTCTCTGCAAAGCTCTGTTGTATAAATCATAATGGATGGAATTCCCATTCCTGTTCCCATTACAGTCACCTTCTGACCTTTATATGTGCCTGTGTATCCGTACATTCCTCTGATCTCATTTATACAAACGGCATCCTCCAGAAACTTCTCTGCAATGTATTTTGCTCTGAGGGGATCCCCCGGGAGCAGTACATTGGGGGCAATTTCACCCGGTTTAGCGTTTATATGCATGCTCATGTTATCAAATCTCCTTTGTTTAAATTACATAAATAAATAATATCACTTTTATTCTTTCATAACAAGGTTGAAAACCTACGACCCTTTGGATATAATAAAATTTAGCGATTCTAATTATAAGAGGTAAAAATGTCTAAAAAAAAGTATTATTCAATCAAAGACAGTGAGAACCGGACAGCCTTTCGGGATGGCATGCGAAATGGAATTCCCATCGGTTTAGGATATCTTGCGGTTGGATTTTCTCTGGGAATAGCAGCAAAAAACGCAGGTCTTACCCCCGGTCAGAACTTTCTTGTCAGCATTCTCTGCAATGCTTCAGCCGGACAGTATGCCGGACTTACAGTCATAGCCATAGCCGGCTCATATCTGGCTATTGCTCTTATGACCTTTATAGCCAATGCCCGCTATATGCTTATGAGCTGTGCTTTGAGCCAGCGCCTGGATCCGGGAACTGCATGGTGGCACAGAATGCTTATTGCCATGGGAATAACTGACGAAATATTTGCGGTAACGGTTTCCAGACCCGGTTTCATTAACCCCTGGTGCACCTATGGAGCCCTGCTGATCGCATCACCTATGTGGGCCACGGGAAATGCCATCGGCTGCTTTGCCGGAAATATTATGCCTGTACGACTTGTCAGCGCACTAAGCGTAGCTCTCTTTGGAATGTTCTTGGCAGTAATCATTCCTCCTGCAAGAAAAAGCAGAATCATCGCTGCACTTATAGTTGTAAGCTTTGCTGCAAGCTATGCATGCGCACACCTTCCTGTTATATCATCTGTTTCAGGCGGTACCAGGACCATAATTCTGACTGTTGCCATATCCACTGCTGCTGCGATTTTGTTCCCTCATGCCGAAGCTTCTGATTCGGAACAATGTGGCGAAAATGCAGATTTAGAGGATGCCCTTGAAGGTGGGGTATTGGAGGTGGCCGAAAATGAGCAATAATGTATATATTTACATACTTATCATGTTTGGAGTAAGCTATCTTATCAGGGTGCTGCCCCTTACCCTAATAAGGAAACAGATTGAAAACCGGTTTGTTCAGTCTTTCCTGTATTATGTACCATATGTTACTCTTGCGGTAATGACCTTTCCTGCTATCGTCGAAGCGACTCAAAGCCCTCTTGCAGGTGCTCTGGCCTTAGTGGTCGGAATAGTTGCAGCGTGGTTTGAGGCAAGCCTGTTCAGCGTTGCGGCTATGTGCTGTGCTGTGGTCCTTGTTGCTGAATTATTTTTGGTTTAATTCTGACATTGATATAAGAATGATAAAAGAAATGAAAAACCGCGCCTCTCGTATCGAGAAGCGCGGTTAAGTTTATGTCTTTTTTACTCACCTAAGCTGTCTGTAATATCAACAGTCTTCTTGCTATGGTAGCATTCAAACATCTTGTCCACTTCTTTCGGACGGGTACTCTGTGTAAAAGCACTTATAATCGGAACGATGATAAGTCCGCCTACCATTGCGAATACACCGGAGAACAGAGAATTTCTAAATACGAATGAAAGCACTGCGTTTCCTGAAATGTCCCACAGACCCAGAGAAATGATAAGCTGAATCACTTCCAGACCTACACCGTAGATAAAGGAAACTACAACAGCAGCCTTTGTTGTTTTCTTGTAATACAGACCATATAAGAACGGTGCAAGGAAAGCTCCTGCAAGAGCACCCCATGATACACCCATCATCTGTGCGATAAACAGGCTCTTGCTTCTTGCCTGTTTTATGGCGATAATTGCGGAGATTACGATAAATATTACTATAAATATTCTCATAATCAGCATCTTACGCTGTTCACTTATCTCTTTCCTGGAGATTGGATTTACCAGGTCAAGAGTAGCTGTTGAGCCACTTGTAAGAACCAGTGATGACAGAGTCGACATGGAAGCTGATAGTACAAGAACTATTACAATTCCGATTACCATCGGTGAAAGTGTTGAAAGCATTGCCGGAATAATGGAATCGAATCCGTTTGTGGCAACATCGATATCATACAGTCTTCCGAAGCCTCCCAGGAAGTAGCATCCACCTGCTACAACAATAGCAAACAGAGTGGAGATTACCGTTCCCTTTTTGATAGAGTCTTCATTTTTGATCGCGTAGAACTTACCTACCATCTGAGGAAGTCCCCATGTACCTAAAGATGTAAGCATTACTACAAACAGCAGGAACAGAGGATCAGGTCCTAAGAATGATGCGTACTGCCATCCTCCGTTTTCACTTGTTGCAAGGCCTTCCATAGCTGCCATGAGACCACCGTTGTCGTGAAGCACTGCAAGGATTACCATAACAATACCGCCCAGCATGATAAGTCCCTGAATAAAGTCGTTAATAGCAGTAGCCATATAACCACCAATTAATACGTATACTCCTGTTAATACTGCCATAGCAATTACGCAAACAGAATAGTCCACATTGTTAAATGCCATGGAGAACAATCTTGATAGACCATTATACAGTGATGCTGTATAAGGAATCAGGAATACGCATGTAATTGCTGATGCGGCAATCTTAATTTTTTCAGATTCAAAACGAGATCCGAAGAAATCCGGCATTGTCTTGCTGGAAAGGTGCTGAGTCATAATTCTCGTTCTTCTTCCCAGAATACTCCATGCAAGAAGTGAACCGATGAAAGCGTTACCCAGGCCTATCCATGTTGAAGACAGACCGAATGTCCATCCGAACTGTCCCGCATATCCAACAAAGATTACAGCTGAGAAATAGGAAGTACCAAAAGCGAAAGCACTCAGCCACGGTCCGACTGAACGGGAACCCAGTACAAACCCGTTAACGTCCGTTGCGTGTTTTCTTGATCTTATACCTATACCAACCATCAGAGCAAAGAAGCAGATGATAAGGCACAAGGTAATAATCATGGTTGTTGTCATTTCGAATTACCTCTCTTAATTAGATTATTAGCCTTTGATCAGCCATTGTTTTGTTCCATAACAAGATTTTCTGCCCCATAAATCTTGCGTAGCTTTGGCTTTTCAATTTTGCCCGTAGGGTTCCTTGGAACGTCTGCAAATATGATTTTTCTAGGACGTTTATATCTTGGCATCTGTTTGCAGAAATCATTGATTTCCTCTTCAGTACAGGTATATCCGTCTTTTATCTTGATAATTGCTGTTGCAATTTCCCCTAGTCTTTCGTCAGGCAGTCCTATGACTGCAACATCGTGAACTTTGTGGAAACCTCTTATAAAGTCTTCTATCTGTACCGGATAAAGGTTTTCTCCTCCGGTAATAATTACATCCTTCTTTCTGTCAACAAGGAATATGAAACCGTCTTCATCTCTCGTTGCCATATCTCCTGTATACAGCCAGCCATCCTTAAGAACCTTTGCTGTTGCCTCTTCGTCATTGTAGTAGCAGTCCATTACTCCTGCACCCTTCAGACAAAGCTCTCCAACTTCACCGTCTTTTACAGGCTGACCGCCTTCATCCACTATCTTTACTTCCCATCCGTAACCGGGAACTCCGATTGCTCCAACCTTATGTATATTTTCAACGCCCAGATGAACAGCACCCGGTCCGATGGATTCAGACAGTCCGTAGTTAGTATCATACTGATGATTAGGGAAGTATTCCATCCAATGCTTAATCAGACTCTGAGGCACAGGTTGAGCACCTATATGCATAAGTCTCCACTGGTCAAGACAGTAATCCTCTTTCTTAAGCCTTCCGGAATCAAGGGCGTTAAGAATATCCTGAGCCCAAGGAACAAGAAGCCATACTATTGTGCATTTTTCCTTTGATACTGCATCCAGAATAAATTCAGGCTGAGTACCCTTCAGAAGAACAGCCTTTGATCCGCTTATCAAAGAACCGAACCAGTGCATTTTCGCACCTGTGTGATACAGAGGCGGTATGCAAAGGAATACATCATCATGAGTCTGGGAGTGATGTTTCTGCTCGACTCTGCATGAGTGTATCAAAGCTCTGTGCCGATGCAGAATTGCCTTAGGAAAACCTGTTGTTCCTGAAGAGAAATAAATTGCGGCATAGTCATCCTCATTGATATAGACTCCCGGATTTCCACTTGCGCAGTCAGCTGTTAAATTCATATAGCTCTCTGCAAAGGATGGGCATCCGTCCCCTACATATACCAGCAAACGATTTACACTTACATCATCAGCGATTTCCTCTACACGTCCGATGAATTCTTCTCCGAATACAAGCATATCCGCTTCTGCCAGATCCAGACAGTATTTTATTTCATCTGAAGAGTAACGGAAGTTCAGTGGAACTGCCATTGCTCCTGTTTTCAGAATTCCGAAATATATAGGCAACCATTCCAGACAGTTCATAAGAAGGATGGCAACCTTATCACCTTTTCCGATACCGCAGTCCATCAATGCGTTTGCAAAGCGGTTGGCTTTTTCATTAAATACCATCCAGCTTATTTCACGTCTGTAGCCTGTGCGTACAGTTGACTGTACCAGTTCATAGTCACGCCATGTCATTCTGCGGTTTCCGTCAAAGGCAGGATTAATCTCTACCAATGCGATTTCATTTCCTAATTCTCGGCTGTTTTTCTCCAATAAATCGATAATTGTCATTTCGTCACCTTTAAAATTTTAAAATTTTGATATATAATAACTCCCTGTAAGGAGGATATGAACTATGATAATAGATTTTCATACACACGCATTCCCTGACAGTATTGCCGAAAAAGCAATTGCCGGACTGGCTAAGAGCGGAAATATCACACCCCGTCGCCAGGGCACTCTGGACTCTCTAAAGCAGTCTATGAAAAAATCAAATGTGGATTATTCTGTAGTACTCCCTGTTGCTACAACAGCAGCTCAGGTAGATTCCATAAACCATGTTGCCGCAAAGCTTAACGGAAAGGAAGGCATCATATATGCCGGTGCCGTGCACCCTGACTGTGATGATATCGATGGGGTTCTCGATTCCGTCCTTAATTCCGGTCTTTTCGGAGTCAAGGTTCACCCTGACTTTCAGGACGCTTACTTTGATGATGAAAGATACCTGAAAATACTGAACTCTGCTGCCGATCGGGGGCTGTATGTTATAACTCATGCGGGAATTGATGTCAGCTTCAGAGACAATGTTCACTGTACTCCCGATATGATTCTCAATGCACTGAACAAGGTAGGTCCCAAGCTGAATGACAAGCTCATTCTGGCACATATGGGTTCTTATGAAATGGCTGACCGGGTTTTGGAAAAGCTGGCCGGAAAGCCTGTATATATGGATACCTCCGCTGTTCTGGATCTGTACCCGGAAAAGTGTGTTCATATCATAAAAAAACATGGTGCTGACAGAATTCTCTTCGCAACGGATTCACCATGGGCAGACCAAAAGGAATACGTTGATTTGCTCAAGTCCATGGTCAGTTCCGAGGATGCTGAGCTGATTTTGTCAAAAAATGCGTTAAAAATATTAACACATCAACCATTGTAACATAATTGTGAATAACAATAAAGATAAAAGATTAAATTTATTCAAAAAAACAAAAACAGACGGTATGTTTTTTATCGTCTGTTTTATGCTTTTCTCTATATTCGTCTATGGAATCTCCGTTATCAGAGATTAAATAAGCTTTGCCATATCCTGAAGTTCCTCACATGGGAAGTTTTCAATTGTACCGTTATCGCAAGCTTTCGCAAGCTCCGGATTGATTGGAAGCTTTGCAATTACAGAAATACCGTACTTAGCAGCGATATCCTCGATTTGGCTTTCGCCGAAGATTTTATATTCCGTACCACAGTCAGGGCATTTGAAATATGACATGTTTTCAACGATTCCCACTACAGGGATGTTCATCATTTCTGCCATCTTAACAGCCTTTTCCACAATCATTCCAACAAGATCCTGAGGAGATGTAACGATTACAATACCGTCAACAGGAAGAGTCTGGTATACGGTTAATGCAACATCCCCTGTTCCCGGTGGCATATCGACAAACATTACATCGATGTCTCCCCAGCATACATCTGTCCAGAACTGCTGAACTACGCCACCAACTATAGGCCCCCTCCAGACTACCGGGTCTGTCTCATCTTCAAGAAGAAGATTGATTGACATAGCTTTGATGCCTGATTTTGTAATTGCAGGAAGAATCATTTCTTCGTTACCCTGAGCCTTATCCTTCAAACCGAAAGCCATTGGAATTGATGGTCCGGTAATATCTGCGTCAAGAACGGCTACCTCCTTGCCTGCATTTCTTGATGCCACAGCCAGCATTGAAGTTACTGAGGATTTTCCAACTCCTCCCTTTCCGCTTACAACGCCGATAACCTTCTTTACATTAGAGAACTGATTCATCGGTGCCTGCTCAATTCCCGGATTTTCCTTTCTTTCGTCGCAGCTTGAGCTGCATGAACTGCAATCATGATTACAATCTGTCATTTCCTTTTATACCTCCTTAATACTCTATCTGTTTATTTTGCCACATATGGGCATGTTTCACATTCCGGTCTCTTTGGATTATCCGGATCGCAATATAATGGGAAAATTCTCAGGTCGCAGCTTAATCTGTCACCCATTACGGACTTGAGACCTGCAATCTGGCACAGTGTTCCCACAAACTCTGTAGTTGTACCGCTTTTTACGCTTCTGATAGTTTCGCGATATACCTTTGCCATATCTCTTTCATAGTACTCATCCTTGTACTCGAAGAAATCCTCAAATTCCGGCAGTTCTACCGGATTGAACATTGGACAGTACAGAACACAGTTGTTGCATTTGTTACAGCCGGATTCATCAATTAAGGGGCGCTTGTTGCCCTGTTCGTCTCTAACGATTTTGATGCATGCGTATTTGCATCCCAGAATGCACGCTTCACAACCGTTACAGTTTTTAATTCTATCTACTATTTGCATGTTGTAAACTCCTTATAAATTGCCTGTATTGCAGGTAAATAATCCTCTTCACTTACACCGATCAGCATGTTGATCTTCTGCGAACCATGGTCGATAAGCTTTATATTTATCTTCCTGTTTGCCAATGCACCCAGAACCTTAACCGCTATGGCAGGTGAAGTTCCCAGCTCACGGCCCACTATGGCGATTAGGGCAAGATCATCGTTTATCCACATGTTTGTCGGATTGATTTTGCTGGCGATTTCGTCCAGAATATCGTCTTCCATTGGGTTGAACTCTTTATTGTCCACGATAATGTTCAGATTATCGATGCCCGAAAGCATGTTCTTAATAGTGATGCCTCTCTCGGTAAATATGTCGAGCAGGTCTGTTCTCAGCTGATGATCTTCATTGAGATGAGCCTTTTCAACTACAATTGATGTGTGACCCTTCTTTCCGGATATGCCGGATACAGACAGACCGGATTGATAATAGTCAGCGTTTTTAACTATCAAAGTTCCCGCATCCTCAGGTCTGTTTGTATTTCTTATGTTAATAGGTATTTCCATCTTAATCACAGGGAAGATGGTATCTTCATGTATTACGGCAGCACCCATGTAAGACAATTCTCTCAGTTCCTTGTAGGTTATTACAGGAACGGTAAGTGGATTTTCAACTATTCTAGGGTCAGCCATAAGCAGACCTGAAACGTCTGTCCAGTTTTCATAAATATCAGCACCGCAGATTGCAGATACGATCGCTCCTGTTATGTCTGAGCCACCTCTTGAGAAAGTCTTTATGCTTCCGTCCGGCATAGTTCCGTAAAAGCCGGGAATAACAGCATTAGCGTGTTTTTCAAGTGCGGCACCAAGAGCAGTCTTTGTTGCAGCCTCGTCGTATTTGCCTTCTTCAGTAAGGAAAATATGCCCTTCAGCATCGATAAATTCATAGTCTATATATTCTGCAAGAATCTTTGCGTTAAGGTATTCTCCTCTGCTGATGATATAGTCTGTTCTCGACTCATCACCCAGAGCCTGAGCTATGATGTCGAACTCCCTGTCTATATCTGTGGAAACACCCAGTCCTCTTGCAATAACCTTGTATCTGGATTTCACAGACATCAGAACATCCTCTGCTTCATCTCTTGCAGCTTCCGTCGCTTTGATAAGCAGGTCTGTTACCTTGGTGTCATCGTCAAAACGTTTTCCCGGTGCAGAAACAACCACATAGTTTCGTTCTTTTTCTGCTTTGATGATCTCGGCACACTTTTTAAACTGGCCCGCGCCGGAAAGTGATGTTCCTCCGAATTTGCATACCTTACGGTTAACCTCTCCTTTGAACATGTCTGCCAGTGACTCGTCGCTGATTCGGTTAATATCGTACTGAGTTGTCTGATATACGAAATAGTTTAACCAGTTGGAATACAACAGGTTTGCACAGGAACGCCATGTTACCACCGGTGCTTTACTGTCATCGTCGTCAGGGAAGTAATTGCATGGTACTTCAGGGTTAAGCCCTGCATTCTTGTCTCGAATGTACTCCTTCATCAGTGTGTCTGCATCGTATTCCGAATGACCCATTATGAATATCTGTCTGTCGTTGTTGGATTTAACCGCATAAATGCCTGCTTCTTCTGATGTAGCGATGATTTTCAGGTCCGGAACCGCTCTTACGTCCTCAATGTCTACAGTCGTATTTCTCGAATGTGGTACATAGAATTCGTCATCAAAGCCTCTAAACAGCATTCCCTTCTTGTACTCCAGAGTGTGCCTGTAAACACCGGAAAGCTTCTTCGGAAGTATTCTCTTCTGAATTCCGTAGTGATAGTACAATCCGGCCTGTGCACCCCAGCAGATGTGGAAGGTGCTGTGAACATGCTTCTTGGACCATTCCATGATTTCACATAGCTCGTCCCAATAGTCCACCTCTTCGAACTCCATAAGCTCCACAGGTGCACCTGTAATGATCATTCCGTCATAAAACTTGCTTTTAACCTGATCAAAGGTTTTGTAGAATGAAATCATGTGCTCCTGAGATGTGTTGCCTGCCTTGTGTGTACTTGTCTGCAGCAGTTCAAGTTCCACCTGAAGGGGTGTGTTTCCCAGCAGTCTTGCCAGCTGAGTTTCAGTGTCAACCTTGGTCGGCATCAGGTTCAATATCAAAATCTGCAATGGTCTGATATCCTGAGTCATGGCTCTGGTATCAGTCATTACGAATACATTTTCTTCTGTCAGGGTTTTTATTGCCGGTAGATTATTTGGTAGTTTAATTGGCATATTATAAACTTCTCCTTATCATCATGTACTAAC
>JAQXLM010000041.1 GCA_029012125.1 Eubacteriaceae bacterium
TCGCCACCTTCTAATACTGCTACGCAGCTGTTTGTTGTTCCTAAATCTATACCTATTACTTTTGCCATTTTATTTTCCTCCTATTTTATAATAATTTCTTTTCGGTGATTTAGTTGTTCACCTTTACCATTGTAGGTCTGATGACCTTTTTATTTAGCAAATACCCCTTCTGTAAGACTTCTGTAACCTTGCCGCTTCCAAAGTCAGGGTTGTCTTCGGTCATTACAGCATTATGGAAGTTTGGATCGAAATCCTCTCCCAGCGCGGCGATTTCTTCCAGTCCCGCTTTTTCAAGCACCCCAGAGAACTGTTGAAATATCATCCGCATACCCTCTACATACTTTTCATCAGCACAGTCATGCTGCAAAGCACGTTCGAAGTTGTCTATTACATTAAGCAGTTCCACAACGATTTTCTCGTTAGCGTATGCATAAATGTCGCTCTTTTCTTTTTCTGATCTTCTCTTGAAATTCTGAAAATCAGCCATAAGTCTGAGGTACTTTACATTAAGTGCCTCCTCTTCTTCGGAAAGCTGTTCAGTTTCTTCTGCAGCATCGGCTCCCTCTTCCTGTTCTTCACAATTCTCAGCCTCAGCTTCCTTAACCTCTTCTGCTTCCATTTCTTCTTTTTTTAACTCTTCTGTCACCTTATTACTCCTTTTCTATTTTTGAACCTTCAAGCTGGAATGTTGCACTCAGGTTTTCTGTCAAATACTCCATAATTGAGGTTATCTCATCGTACTTCATTCTTGTCGGTCCGATAACACCAATCTTTCCGACCATCTTTCCATCTATATGATAGGTTGCCGTAATCAATGAGCAATCATTCATAGACGCGTCGGCATTTTCACCTCCGATGGTAACGATTACTCCGTCTTCTCTCTCAAGCAGCTTTCTGGTCAGTTCTTCCTTCTTATCAAGCATAGTCAGGAAGTTCTTAGCCTTTTCCAGATCGTTGTATTCAGGAATGTCAAAGATATTAGTCAAACCATCCATATAAAGGTTTACGTTCAGCATTTCCTCCAGAGTTCTCATGAAGTTTGGCATGATATCCTCAGCCAGCTTACTCATGGCCTCGATATCAGACTCAAAATGAGAAATAATTCTGTTGGTCAGCACATCGGAAATTTTCCTACCGTTATAGGTGTATGTCATGTTCTTGGCGAGAATCTGCAGCCCTTCCTCTGTATAAGGAACTCCTACTCGAAGTGCTGTATTGCTGATCTTACCGCTTTCGGATACGATCATCAGAACAACTGTATGCTCATCTACCGGTAGCAGATTGATGAATCTTACCGTGTCCTCACTCTGACTTGGAGTCAGCGCAAAGGATGTGAGATTAGTGATTTCCGAAAGAAGCTTAGCCGCATGCTTGATGGTCTGGTCAAATTCCTGAACATCACTTCTCAGTCTGGAAGCAATGATGTTCTTTTCTCTTTGGCTCAGCTCGTGCTTCTCCATCATATTATTAACATACAATCTGTAAGCTTTATCTGATGGGACTCTTCCTGCTGACGTATGAGGATGAGTAAGGTAACCCATTTCCTCAAGGTCGCTCATCTCATTTCTGATGGTTGCAGGGCTTATTCCCAGGTCAAACTTCTTGGAGAGTGTTCTGGATCCGACAGGTTCTGCTGATTTTACATAGTCTGTAATGATAGCCTGTAAAATCTTCAATTTTCTTTCTGTCAATTCCATTCTCTCACCTCTCTTCTCATTTTTCCTTTTCTTTGTTAGCACTCATTGTGTTCGAGTGCTAATCACTATATATAAGATACTACTTGTGCCCTATAATGTCAACAGGATTTTGCAACTTTTTTTACTTAATTTTCGGGTTTTTTTCAGGTTTGAATCATCCATATTATTTGACTATTTTTTAATATTATGTTTATATATTTATATGAAAAAAATTGTAATGGGAGATGATAAAATGACTGAAGTAAGACTTGGAAAGACGGGTATTGTAACACCGAAAAATGCTTTTGGAGCATTACCCATTCAGAGAATTTCTTTTGAGGAAGCAGATAAAATCATAATGGCTGCATACGAAAGTGGCATAACCTTCTACGATACAGCCAGATTCTATACAGACAGTGAACAGAAGCTTGGTGCTTCACTTGTAGACAGAGGTCTTAGGGACAAAGTTTTCATCGCAAGTAAAACTATGTGTAATAACACAGATGAGTTCTGGGCTCATCTGGAGAAATCCCTTGCTGACCTTAAGACAGATTACCTGGATTTATATCAGTTCCATAATCCTGCCTTCTGCCCAAAGCCAGGAGACGGAACAGGCTTATATGAGGCTATGCTGGAGGCAAAGGCACAGGGAAAAATCAGACATATAGGTATTACAAACCACCGACTGCAGGTTGCAAGAGAAGCTATCGAAAGTGATTTATATGAAACACTTCAGTTTCCATTCTGCTATCTGAGCGGATCTCAGGAACTGGAGCTTGTACAGATGTGTAAGGAACATGACATGGGCTTCATTGCAATGAAGGCTATGAGTGGCGGCCTTATTACAAGAGCAGATGTGGCATATGCTTTCATGGATCAGTATGACAATGTCCTTCCAATTTGGGGAGTTCAGAAGCTTGAGGAAATCAACGAATTTATCGAATGTGGAAAGAATCCTCCTGCAATGACAGATGAGATCAGGGCTTTCATAGATGCTGAGCGTGAAGAGCTTTCCGGCGACTTCTGTCGAGGCTGTGGCTACTGTATGCCTTGTCCTGCAGAAATAAAGATTAACGACTGTGCTCGTATGTCTCTGATGATCAGAAGAGCACCTATAGATACATATATGAGCAAAGAGTTCCAGGCAGAAATGGATAAGATTGAAAACTGCATCCAATGTGGACAGTGTAAAGAAAAATGTCCATATTCACTGGATACCCCATCACTTCTAAAGAAGAACCTTATGGACTACAGAGAGCAGGTTAGGATTATGGGAAAATAAGACGCATAATTCTTCTACTCCGTACAGTATTCAATATCAAAAGCGCCCTCTCATCAGGAAGGCGCTTCTTTTTCGTCTGTATTTTTACTTTTTAAAAACCTTTACAGGTCATCTCTGTTCAGAGGGCAAGTCAAGCTTCTTGGGCCTCCTCTACCTCTTGAAATCTCCGCGCTTGCAACAGGAAGTACTTTAACGCCCTTCTTATCAAGCAGATCATTTGTTACATAGTTTCTTTCGAATGCAACAATTGTTCCCGGAGCGATTGCAAGCATGTTGGAAGCATCATTCCACTGTTCTCTCTGAGCAGCAATCAGGTTTCCTCCACCAATTCTGATAAGGTCAACAGCAGGAAGTTTTAATTCCTTTGCAAGAATCTTTCCTAATTCATCTTTGATAGATACGAAGTTTAATTCACCCTTTTCATCAAGTGTAACTTCGTAAACAGCCAGCGGACCTTCAACTTCAGGGTGGATAACAAACTTATCGTAATCAACCATGCAGAATACAGTGTCCAGCTGCATGAAAGCACGGCTCTTTGGAATGTCGAACACAAGAACCTTCTTAAAGCCTGAATTCTTCAGCAGATTAGCTGCAAAGCTTTCGATTGCTGCAAGTGTAGTTCTCTGAGAGTATCCAACAGCTACAATTTCGTCTGAAAGAACAAGCACGTCTCCACCTTCCATGGAGTAGTTGTCATATAAGTTATACCATATTGGTGTATCTTCCGGTGCAAAATCTCTGTTATATTTCACCATATACTTCAGAAGTAATGCTTCTCTTCTTCTTGTTGCTGTGCTCATATGGTTAATGTTAATTCCGTTACCTATACATGTTCCGGGGTCTCTTGTGAAGTAAAGATTTGGCATTGGAATGCTTGCAAAGTCGTGAGAATCGTCATCCATTTCCACAACGTCTATCAGAGAATCGTGAGCAAATCCCTTAAGATCCTTTGAGAACAGCCCTGAAATACATGCGTCAACTAAAGCATCTGCATCCTTTGCAAGTAAGAACTGTGTCAGTTCCTCCTTTCTTGCCTCTGCATGAATCTGGCTCAGTTCTACGAATTCCTTAACAAAGTTCTCCTTTACCTTTGCATCAGCAAGTGCTTTTGCCAATTCCTTTTCGTAGTACAAAACCTCTACTCCGTTATCCTGAAGAAGCTTTGCAAACTTGTCATGCTCTTCCTGGGCAACTTTCAGAAATGGAATGTCGTCAAATAACAGTTCCTCGAAATTTTCCGGAGTCAGCTTTTCCAGTTCTCTTCCCGGTCTGTGAACCAGTACCCTGTTCAACTTGCCGATTTCTGAAAAATTGTGAATTCCCTTATTCATATTTCTCCCTCCTTGTATTATTTAGACCATCCACGGGTCATTTCAACAGCTTTTGTCCAGCTTGATATCTTTGATGCCCTGTCCTGAGCATCCATATCCGGCTTGAAAACTCTATCTATCTGCCAATTGGCAAGAACATCCTCCTGATTTTTCCAGTACCCCGTTGCCAGCCCTGCAAGATATGCCGCACCCAGGGATGTAGTCTCTATGCACTTTGGTCTCAAAACCTCTGTATTCAGCACATCTGCCTGAAACTGCATCAGGAAGTTGTTGGCGCATGCACCTCCGTCAACCTTCAGAGCTACCAGCTTCTGATCCATATCCGATTCCATAGCCTGAATCAGATCGTTGCACTGATATGCCAAAGACTCCAGAGTTGCTCTAACCAGGTGGTTTTTGTTAGCTCCTCTTGTCAGACCAAAAATTGAACCTCGGGCATATGAATCCCAGTATGGCGCTCCCAGACCTACAAAAGCAGGCACCACGTAAACTCCGTTGGAATCAGGTACCGAAAGGGCCATTGCTTCTGACTGTGCCGAATCCTCCAGCAGATTCAGCTCATCTCTCAGCCACTGAATTGCAGCACCACAAACGAAAACGGAACCTTCAAGGGCGTACTGCACCTTCCCGTTAAGACCCCATGCAATGGTTGTAAGGAGTCCATTTTTGGAAAGAACCGGTTTTTCTCCTATGTTCATAAGAAGGAAACATCCGGTACCGTATGTGTTTTTTCCCTCTCCCGCTTTGAAGCATGTCTGTCCGAACAAAGCTGCCTGCTGGTCTCCTGCCGCTCCCGCAATCTTAATAGGTCCTGCAAAGAGTGTGTCTTCTGTTTCTCCGTATACCATACTTGAAGGCATAGGTTTAGGGAGCATGGATTTCGGAATGTTCAGAATCTCCAGTATTTCATCGTCCCACTCGAGAGTATTGATGTTGAACATCATGGTTCGTGACGCATTGGAATAGTCGGTTACATGAACCTTTCCACCGGTCATCTTCCAGATAAGCCATGTTTCTATGGTACCGAAAAGCAGCTTGCCTTCCTCTGCCTTTTCTCTGGCTCCCGGAACGTTTTCCAGAATCCATCTCAGCTTGGTGCCACTGAAATAGGCGTCAATCAGCAGACCTGTCTTTTCCTTTATCTTGTCAGTCAGTCCTGCTTCAATCAGTGAATCGCAATACTCTGCAGTTCTTCTGCACTGCCATACTATGGCGTTATATATCGGTTCTCCTGTCGTCTTGTCCCATACAATGGTAGTTTCCCTCTGATTAGTAATTCCGATAGCCTCGATATTCTTGTATGTGAGTCCTGCCTTCAGCATAGCCTCATGTGATACAGTCATTTGGGTCATCCAGATTTCCTCTGCGTCATGTTCAACCCAGCCCTGCTCAGGATAAATCTGCGTAAACTCCTTTTGGGCCACGCTTACCATATTACCTTCTCTATCGTAAATAATGGTTCTGGAACTGGTTGTTCCCTGGTCTAAAGCCATAATATACTTTTTCATAATCTACCTCTTTATCTTGCCGGATACCTGCATATCACTTATTCGTGACCTTCATATTTGCATACATCCAGCCATGCCAGGCTTCCGGACAGTTTTTCAAGCTCATCATTGTTCAGCCTTACCGCACTGTTGCCACTTCCGCAGGCAGGATAAATTGTATCAAATCTCTTCAGAGATTCATCCAGATATACCTTAACACCGTCATTGATTCCAAATGGGCACACTCCGCCGATTTCATGTCCGATTAATGTTGAAACCTCTTCAGGAGTCAGCATCTTTGCCTTGGTGTGGAAAAATCCCTTGTATTTTGAGTTGGCAATCTTTGCGTCACCGGCACAGATTATCATTACCGGCTCTCCTTCCACCATAAAAGTCAATGATTTTGCAATTTTCTCCGGCTCAGTTCCAACAGCTACAGCCGCAAGTTCCACGGTTGCACTGGAAACATCAAACTCCATAACACGGTCGCCATATCCTCTTTCAACCAAATATTCTTTTGCTTTATCAAAGGCCATAAATCTTTACCTCCATTTTTTTAATGGTACATCAAATATGTATCCATGTAAATGGTTATTTAAAATCATTTCAGATTATAATCACCTGTCGCAACAGCTGTAATTCTGTAACTCAGGAATGTACT
>JAQXLM010000042.1 GCA_029012125.1 Eubacteriaceae bacterium
CATAGGGTTGTGTTAAAGTATGGTCGATGGTAAATGGTAAAATGATAAAAGTATAAAAAGAAGGGAGATGTTTACAAACATGACACAGAGAAATTACAAAGATATTCCTTTATGGAAAGACGTTACTGAAGAACAGTGGAACGACTGGCATTGGCAGGTTAGTAATCGTATCACAACAGTTGAACAGCTGAAGGAAGTAATCAACCTGACAGAAAAAGAAGAAAGCGAAATCGCACAGGTTGTAGCAAAGTTCAGAATGGGAATCACTCCTTACTATGCATCTTTGATGGATCCGGATGATCCTAATTGTCCTGTAAGACTTCAGGCAGTTCCTAGAATCGAAGAAATGCATGAAAGTGAAGCTGATATGCTTGACCCTCTTGGAGAAGATGCAAGTTCACCAACACCTGGACTTACACACAAGTATCCGGACAGAGTTCTGTTCCTTATGACTGACCAGTGCTCAATGTACTGCAGACACTGCACAAGAAGAAGAGTTGTAGGCGAAACTGACGGTGCAAGAAGCAGAGAAATAATTGACCAGGGAATCGATTACATCCGTAAGACACCAATTATTCGTGATGTACTGCTTTCCGGAGGAGACGGTCTGCTTATTAACGACAGCACTCTCGAATACGTTATTTCAGAACTGAGAAAGATTCCGCATGTTGAAATCATTAGAATCGGATCAAGAACTCCGGTAGTAATGCCTCAGAGAATCACTGATGATCTCGTTAATATGCTGAAGAAGTATCATCCAATCTGGCTGAATACTCACTTCAATCATCCTGACGAAATCACTCCGGAATCAATTGAAGCATGCAGAAAACTCGCAGATGCAGGTATTCCGCTTGGTAACCAGTCAGTTCTGCTTAGAGGTGTAAATGATTGTCCTCATATTATGAGAGAACTGGTTCAGGCTCTTGTTAAGATCAGAGTAAGACCTTACTACATCTATCAGTGTGACCTTTCACAGGGTATAGAGCACTTCAGAACAAAGGTATCTGCAGGTATTCAGATTATTGAATCACTGCGTGGACATACTTCAGGTATTTGTATTCCTACATTTGTAGTTGATGCAACCGGTGGTGCAGGAAAGACACCTGTAATGCCGGATTACATCATTTCACAGACTCCGGACAAGATTATTCTCAGAAACTATGAAGGAACAATTACCTCATATACTGAGCCTAAGGACTATAACGGTAAGACATGCTCATGCAAGACATGCTCAGCTAAGAATGACTACAAGTATTCAGGCGTTGCAAGCATCGGCATGAAGGAAGGCGATTCAATCGTGCTGGCTCCAGAAGGCGTTCTGAGACTGGAAAGACAGAAAGAAATTGATGCTGCCAAGAAGAATAAATAATAATTAAAGTTCTGGACAAAAACAATACTAATACAGTTTGATGATAGAGAGAAATCATATAATGATTTCTCTCTATCTTCAAAGGTTAAAATGAAAGAAAACGGATTAACAATTAAAGCACAAATAGGATATGGTTCGGCAGCAATTGGGGATGCGGTAAGTTATACACTGATAAACACCTTCATTCTTTTTTTTCTGACCACTCAGGCAGGAATACAACCGGCTGCAGCAGGGCTTCTGACATCAATAGGTTCACTGTGGAATGCTGCAATAAACCCAATTATAGGTTACTTGACGGATCATACAAGGACATCAATGGGAAGAAGAAGGCCTTTTCTTCTGTTTTTCTGTATTCCAATGTGTCTTGCAATGATATTGCTTTTTTCTGATAATAATTTCTCATATTACGGTAAACTGATATATTACGGTTTTATGATTATTATCTACTGGACTGCATATACGGGATTTTATGTACCATATTCTGCCCTTGGAGCAGATTATTCACAGGATTATGATGATCGTATAAGAATCAGACTGGTTGCATCATTTTTTAACAGCATTGGTATGTGTATAGGAATGGCACTTCCTATGTCTATAATAGATGCCTTTAAGGGATCTGGTATGACTGATGCGAATTCCTGGAGATTAATGGCATTATTATTGGGTGTTACAACTGCAATAACCATAATATGCACATTCTTTTTCTCCAAAAAATATGATGTGTGTAAAAATCTTCAGAAAAACGAAAAGATGGAACCTCTTCATATTGGTAAGATGTTTAAAAGTTATCTGCAGCTTCTCAGTCTAAAACCGTTGAGACTGTTGTTGGTGGCATCTCTTTTCTATGTGATAACATATGCAATAATAACATCGGATTTCATGTATTACCTGACATATAATCAGGAATTAACAGCTGGTGCAATTACCCTTGTAATGATTGGAAGATGTGCTGCAAATCCGATAATGCTTCCGATTATTTCGAAATTATGTGAAAAAACCGATAAAAAAACAGCAATGCTTATTGTTGTTGCGGTATTGTCGGCATGCTGTATCATTTTACGATTTGTCAATATTCATGGTTTTCTTATGCTGGGAATATACATTTTCATAATGGGAGCAACATGCTCCTCATACTGGCAGCTGATGCCTGCGATGTTTTATGATATATGTGAATATGATGAACTGATGACCGGACAACGAAGAGAGGGCGAGATACTTGCCATTCAGGGGTTAACTGAAACCGTAGCAGCAGGTCTTGGAGTGCAGATTATGGGAATCATTCTCCAGTTTGCAGGCTTTGATGGAACAGTGGCAGTTCAAAGTGAAACGGCTATTTGCTGGATATATAACAATACAACATGGATTCCTGCTGTTTTCCTGATTGTGGCAGGAATTGCAATAATAAAATATCCTATTACAAAAGCTGTTTATGAAGACATTATACAGAAAATCGCAGATAGAAAAGACAAATAACAGGGTGTGGATTTGTAGAAATCTACAATGATGAATACATCTCAGTGAACTTAATGACAATT
>JAQXLM010000043.1 GCA_029012125.1 Eubacteriaceae bacterium
CTGTGAAGGCTATAGAAGCAGACTATTTGTGTGATCACATAGTATCGAACTCCAGTATAAATACTATGACTAAGCCCCTCAACATATGCTGAGGTTCTTTTAATACTAATGAAAAGAATGTCCGCTCCATTCAACTTGCAGCGGACTTTTCTTTTTTTATTTTTTAAAAGCCCCTCAGCTTATGCTGAGGGGCTTAGTCATTGTATTTATACTTGAGTTCAATACTATGTGATCACACAAATATTATGCTTCCAGAGCCTTTAGAGCAGCAGCCTTTTCTGCTTCTCTTGCTTCCATAATTCTTGCATATTCTTCGTCTGTCATCTTTTCCATTGTAATTCCTGTGAATCCGAAGAAGATTGATACTAGTGGATTCAACCAGTTAAGAATTGCAAATGGAATATATGAGCTGTCTACGCCTAAGAACTTTCTCATTGTAGCACCGCAAGTGTTCCAAGGGAAGAAGTTTGATGTGATTGTACCACTGTCTTCCAGACATCTTGATAAGTTCTTTGGAGCAAGCTTCATATCTTCGAATGATTCTTTGAACATTCTTCCTGGTAATACTAGAGCTAAGTACTGGTCACAGCAAATAGCGTTAACTACGATACATGAGAATTCAGTAGCTAGTACAAGACCGCCTCTGCCTTTAGCAACCTTTAATAAGATACCTGCGAATGTACCCATAACGCCTGTAGCATCTACAATACCACCGAAGCACATAGCGCAAAGAATAATGGAGATTGTCCAGAACATTCCCTGCATACCTGAGCCGGATAACAGTGCTCCTAATTTTTCAATGATAAGTGATGCATCTTCAGGAACTACTGCCATTTCGATACCATTGTTAAGAGTTGTGAAGATACAATTCTTAAGTTCTAAGCCCTGTGCAGCTTCTATAGCAGCTTTGTTCCAGAACATGAATGGTACACCGATAAATACACCTCCGATTAGTGATGGAAGTGCAGGTAGCTTCAGAGCTACAGCAGCGATTACGAAGATAGGTGGGATTAATGCGATAACGCTAACCTTTGATGATGACTGAATAAATGCAGTAATTTCATCAAGAGTGCTCAGGTCAGGAGCGTTGTTTGAAGCATAGAAGAATCCCATGATTGCATATGCTACTAACGCGATAACAAGAGTAGTACCTGTTGTGTAAATCATGTGCTTGATGTGATCAAATAAGTTAGCACCTGCCATAGCTGGAGCTAAGTTAGTTGTATCGGATAATGGGGACATCTTATCTCCGAAGTATGCTCCGGAAACAACAGCACCGGCTGTCATAGCTGCCGGGAATCCAAGAGCTGTACCAACACCTATAAGTGCTACGCCCATGGAGCCTGCTGTTGACCAAGATGAACCTGTTGCCAATGATACGATGGAGCAAAGGATACAAGCTGTTACTAAGAAAATCTTAGGGCTGATAACCTTAATACCATAGTACATCATTGAAGGGATAGTTCCTGCAGCCATCCAAGATGCGATCATACATCCTACGATAGCTAAGATTAAGCAAGCCTGCATTGATCTGTTGATTGATGCCAGGATTGCCTGTTCCATATAAGGCCATTTCCAACCATTGATAGCGCCAATGATTGCTGCAACTGACGCTGCAAGAATAAGTGCAATGTGTGGTTCGCCACCGTCGTCTACCAGAATAGACCACATTAGAAGTAGAACCATCGCAAGGATTACGATTAAGCATTGCCATACTGGAATCTTTCTACCCATAATAAATCCTCCTTAAATAATAAAAAATAAATAAAACCCGTACAAATACAAGTACAATGGTATTGTACCGCTTTAAAGCGATTTTGTCAAGAAGCTGTGAAAAGTGTATGAAATGCCCATCACTTTTTCTTTCGACATATTTCACGCTTCATAGCTAATATTAGTCAAAGAATAAAGATACAGTTGTTGATGCAGCAAGAATTTTAAAAAGTGCAACAGTAGGTGCAACACCAAAGTCCACCGTGCAACACCATTTGTAGTATTTTTATTACATTTATTTCCATTTTTATCAAAAACAAAAACCCTTGTAATCGTTGAAAATCCAATGATTATAAGGGTTTAATTATTGGTGCGCCTAGTGGGATTCGAACCCACGACCTTCACATTCGGAGTGTGCCACTCTATCCCCTGAGCTATAGACGCACATTTATTTTTAAACAGATATTAAAAAACTAATATCTGTTTATTTGTCTATTTCCGAAAATCCTCTTCCTTCTCCCCATACTGTATCTACATGAAGAATAGTGGTAAAGGCAGACTTATCTGTCTGAACAAGAAACCTTCTGATAAGCATACTTTCTCTTGGAGAGCACATGATTACAAGTTCCTTCTTTTCTTGTCCGGTATACTCACCTCTGATCGTCCTGCTGGTTACACCCCTGCCTATTTCTTTCATTACATATTCTGAAATCTGTTCCGGCTTTGTTGTAATTATGTTAAGCTGAACAATCTTGGTTTCAATACCGTATATTATGAAGTCTACCATTTTGGAACTGATAAACTGAGTAACCAATGCGTATAATGCAATGTTTTTTCCGTAAATAAATGCAGAAACAATAATTATAATACCATCCAGTAAGAGAAGTATTCTACTGATATCTGCCTGTGGAATAAGTCTCTGTTTAATAATCTTTGCTATTGATTCGGTTCCGCAGAATGCGTATCCTCTCCAAAACACAAAACCGTTACACGCACCGGAAAAAACTCCACAGAATATGGCAGCCAGTATAAGATCCTTTTCTTCCAGCAATTCAAAATCAAAGTGTTCGAACACCAGCATAATTGCAGGATACATCAAAGTAACCACAAGTACCTTCCTTGCTTCCTTCCACCCTATTGTTATAATAACAATAATCAATATTACAAAAGCAAAGGCATAATAGCATATGGAAAAATCTATATCCACAAAATGCTGCACAATTCTTACTATACCCGTAAGTCCGCCACTTGTCAATCCATTTGGAATCATTACCGCTGTAGTGGCAAATGCACCCAGTGCACATCCAAGTATGAGAAAAACATAATCGAGTATTTTTGTTTTTGTTGAGCCGTTCATCTTTTCTCGCGCCTCCTCTGTGCAGTATTCTTAATTCATAAATTCAGTCTAACTTGATTTCCGAGAATTTCACACCCTGTTTTTCAAGTCTAGCAATCGTACTTTCTCCTGCCAGTTCCCCTGCATCACAAGCGATAAACCTTCTTCCCATTCTGGCTGCAACTGCAGGAAGGGTCCCGCTGCCACAGAAAAAGTCACCACATATATCTCCCTCAGAGGTACAGCATGAAATAATTCGTTCAATTAACTTCTCAGGTTTCTGGGTAGCATATCCGGTTCTTTCAGATGAGGTTCTTCCCACCATGTCAATATTCCATACATCCTTCATATTAACCATAGTATACCACCCTATATCATCTTGGTATTCCTTTACACCTTTAAATCTGTAGGGTTTAAATTGACGATTATAGGATTTTTCCTGTAGAGGAAAGAATTTATAATTCTTTTTCTTGCTGTATACCAGTATGCTGTCATGCTTTCTGGAAAATCTTTTTTTGCTGGATCCTCCTGATTTATAGGTCCAGATTATTTCATTGACAAAATTCTTTTCACCGAAAATTTCATCCATGATGATTTTGACATAATGAACGGCATGCCAATCTAAGTGTATCCAAATCAGACCATCGTCTGCAAGCAGATCTTTCATAAGCATAAGTCTGACCGAAAGCATTTCCAGGTATTCAGGCATCCCACGCTCCCATTTATCAGCATAGGCATGCTCGGTTATGCTCTCTTTCCCTCTTTTTATCACAGCACTGTAGTCTGATTTAGTAAAAAAAGGTGGGTCGATGTATATCATCTGAAGCCTGCCCTTCATTCCATTTTCTATCAAAGATTTCATAAAGGGAGAATTGTCACAGCAACAAAACAGATTATCTTCTCCGATACTAATGTCTCTGCCTTTTTCCTCCAGATACAGTCTCCTGCTTTCGTCTATTATTCCTGCCAGTTCTTTGATTATACTCATTTTTCCTTCCTCGGTTTTTACTTCCTAACAGTATTGGAATCAAATCCTCCCGTCCTGCTTTTTGTAAAGCTTTAATTACAGTCGTTTTATTTTCCGGTCTGTTATAATGAATTAATGCTCTCTGCATTTTCTTTTCTTCCATGCTTTTGGCAACATATACCGGTTTCATTGTAAATGGATCCAGTTCCGTATAGTACATGCAGGTTGACAGAGTTGCCGGAGTAGGATAAAAATCCTGAACCTGATCCGGAATAAAACCATATTCTTTCAGAAACAAGGCAAGCTCAATAGCATCCTCCAAGGTGCTTCCAGGATGAGAGCTTATAAGGTATGGGATGAGGTATTGCTTCAATCCCAGTTTTTCGTTAAGTTGCTTATACTTATCGGCAAAGTCTGTAAAGACTTTTTTCCCCGGTTTTCTCATATAATAGAGGACCTTATCGGAAATATGTTCAGGAGCCACCTTCAAAGTGCCGCTGACATGGTATTTGCACAGCTCTTCCAGGAAGCTGTCATCAGTATCAGCCATTAGATAATCATATCTGATTCCGGAACGGATAAATACTTTTTTGATACCGTCAACGGAACGTATTGCACGCAACACATCCAGATAATCCTTATGGTCTACGTCCATGTTTTTACAAGGGGCAGGATACAGACAGTCTTTAGTCTTGCATACCCCGCTTTTCAGTTGCTTCTTACATGCTGGAGTTCTGAAGTTGGCTGTAGGACCTCCCACATCGTGAATATATCCCTTAAAATCCGGTTTTGATACAAGTGCCTTCGCTTCCTCAACTAAAGATTCTTTGCTTCTGCTCCTTACCTGTCTGCCCTGATGATAGGTCAGTGCGCAGAAACTGCAGCCTCCGAAACACCCTCTGCTGGATACCAGGCTAAACTTAACCTCTCTAAATGCAGGAATGCCTCCATCCTTTTCATACATGGGGTGAGCTTCGTTCTCATAGGGCAATTCGTATACTCTGTCAAGTTCCTCTCTTTCAAGTGGCGCCTGTGGCTCGTTTACCACCACATACGTGCTTTCATCATATTTTTCAACAAGTCGTTTTCCGTTGATATAGTCATTGCTGCGATACGTCATTGCAAAGCTTTTCGCATATGCCTCCTTGGAGCTTACTATTTCTCTAAATTCAGGAAGAATCATGGTATCACTGTCAGGCGCAACATGTTTTGCCTTGTAACAGGTTCCTTTTACCCATGTGATATCTTTGATATCAATTCCTGAATCCAGTGCATCTGCAACTTCAACAACAGCACGTTCTCCCATTCCGTATATCAGAAGATCTGCCTTGGAATCCAGTAAAATTGAGCGTCTTACCTTATCACTCCAGTAATCGTAATGTCCAAGACGACGAAGGCTGGCCTCGATACCTCCGATAATAACCGGAACATCCTTGTAGCTTTCTCTGGCCCTGTTGCTGTAAACAATTACAGCTCTATCCGGTCTGGCACCGGCTTTTCCACCGGGACCATATTCATCGGTCTTCCTCTTATGCCTGAAAACCGAGTAGTTGTTTACCATGGAATCAACTGTGCCACTATTTATTAAAAATCCCAATCTTGGCTTTCCAAAACGTTTAAAATCCACCGTGGATTTATAATCGGGACGTGCTAAGATACCTACTTTATACCCTCTGTTTTCCAATACACGGCTTATTATAGCTGTTCCAAATGAATGGTGATCCACATATGCATCTCCTGTTATCAATACAAAATCCACCTGATCCCAGCCTCTATTCTTCATGTCTTCCTTACATACAGGTAAAAACACTATTATTCCTCCATGGTCTTAACTATGTCTCTAATAATTCTACCGGTCAGTCCCCATATTTTGGTTCCAAACTGATCGATTTCATAATCTATATCATAAATTGGGATTTCCCACCGGCCAACTCTCCAGCCGTTGTAATCTTCCATTCCTAACATACCATAAGGAAAATCCTCACTTATATTCAACTCTACTGCCTCGTTTCGAACAACCGGCTCATTATCAAAAAACATCTGCAAAGGAACAAGAAAAATCTTTTCCACTTCTCCCGTGGAAAGGGTTGCATTTAGATAATCCTCATAGGAAATAACACCCAGATATGAATAAAGGGTGTAATTTGCATACCCATACATAACATTTCCCTGTCCGAAAATCTCTATCCGGTCTTCAGGTATTCCCAGTTCTTCTGAAGTCTCTCTCAGTGCTGCACATAGGAAATCCTCCCCTTCTTCAACACGTCCTCCGGGAAAACATACCTCACCCGGGTCTGCATTCATTTTTCTGGATCTCAATTCAAACAAAAGATTCAACTCTCCATCCTTTTCAACAAAGGGTACAAGAACTGAATAAAAACGATGTTTGCCCATAGGCTTCGGGGTTTTATCTTTATACCTGTTTATTACATTTTCTAATGTTATATTCATTTCGGTCAGGCCTTTCTCTTTTTAATACTGACGACATGCCAGTCATACCGAAAAAACAAGAGGCGGAAAACTTCCGCCTCTCACAGTCATCCATAAATTAGTTTAAAATTTCAAACTTACTGAAATCTACACCAATCATTTCTTCTTGTTCTGCACTTAAGCTTACTACGAAGTCCATTCCATAGTTCTTGGAGATATCCTCTAATCTGTCCAGGAATTCAGGAACATCGCCCAGTGAGAAATCTGCATGTTTCAGAATGCTGTCAATGAAGATAGTTTCAATATCATGGTCTGAGCTGATAATACCATATAAGAAACCTATGTACTCATCACTGTTAGTAACGTGCTCATAATCTTCCATACAAACTACTCTGATTCTATATTTTAGATCATACATCAGCCTTGAATTCTTGTTGATAAAAATAACGCTACCCTTGCTATTTTCAATCTTATTATTCGCCAATTCAATGATTTGTTTTGTTTTACCTGTACCTTTATGACCTACTAATAATTTAACCATTATTACAGTCCTCCTGTTTCTATATTGTTACGATTATTATAAGTCAAGTCAGTCTTAAATTCAATGGTTATTTGTATGTAAAATACAAATATTGAAAATTTCCTTTACTTGATTATACAAGTCCTACATATGGAGCAACTGAAATAATCAATGCTGCTACAAGAAGTAGAGGTATTGTGTATTTCAGAATTGTCTTTACATAAATAGGATATGGCATATTTACCATTTCACATATACCCATATTAGTTGATTCAGGATAGAATGAGCAAGTGAAGTTAATACCTACTGTAAACGCTGAAAGCAACAGTGCCTGTCCGCCTAGAGATCCACATGATGAAAGAGCAAACAGACCGAATGCTAAAGCACCGAAGATTGGCATTGTAATACCTGCAACACCTGATGTTGACTGAAGAACAAATGCAATCAGGATATAAACTGCTAATGCTGCAATAACGAATGCCCATAGAGGAACTCCTGACAGAAGATTCTGAATCCAATATACGAATGTGATACTCATACCTTCAGTTTTATTACCCATGAAGTGAGCAATACCTCTGGAAGCTGCAAGAACAAGAACTACTCCTAACAGGTCTTTAGCACCGGATGTAAAGGATGAAACCCATTCTTTTTCTGATAATCCGCCAACGATACCGATAACGATAGCGCCTAGAAGCCATACAGTTGAGAATTCATCGAAATACCACCATCCAAATGGAGTAAAGTTGTTAGCTCCGATGAAGTTACCGAAAGCTGTTTCCTGAAGCTTAAACTGTAAACCGTTAACAACTTCAAACATAGTCTGATCTCCGCAAGGAATTGCATCCCATGGCATATATCCAACTACGCAAAGAAGAATAACGATAACGAACACAACAAGACTTGCCTTCTGTCTTCCTGTCATCTTAACTTCAAGCTGTTCAACTTCGCCGTCTACTCTTGTATTGATGTCAGCAACGTTTGCAACAACTGACTTGCTAGGATCCTTTTTAACAGCACTGGCATATCTTGTTACCATAAAGATACCGATAACCATCAGCACTGCAAACAGAACCATTCTCAGAGCAATACCTGTACCCAGTGATAACTCATCATTACCGATTGCAGCTACTGCAGCACCTACTGAATAAGGGTTAACAACGCCGGCCATGTTACCGATAACAGCGCCAACCATCAAAGTTAACAGGCCTGTTACAACGTCATATCCTGCTGTTACAAACAGAGGAACCATGATAATAGCATATGCAGGTAATTCTTCCCATGCACCATATACAGTACCCATTAATCCGTAAACAATCATAAGGATTGCAATCAGTGTATTGCCCTTAAATTTGTGAAGCAATACTGAGATACCTGCGTCCAGAGCACCGGTCTTGTTTAATACTGCAAGTAAACCACCTGAAACCAGGATAGCAGCTGCAACGCCAACGCCGTCAGCAAGACCGATTACCGGAGCAAGGAAATAATCCCATAATCCAACAGGATTTGTTCCGGCATTCTGAATGACATTTCCGTCTGCATCAAAAGCAGCGTTAAAAATGATTTCGCCGTCAACTACAACTGAAGTTGGAACGAACCATGTTAAAACAGCAACTAATGCAAGGAAAATCATTACTATACCTAGTGCTGTAGGCATTTTGATTTTTTTCATAATAATTTCTCCTTTAATAACGACATAAAATAACTTTCTTTATTTTGCAAGCTGATATATTGCCTCCAGACAAATAGCGAGCCAGATTTCCAAATGCTTCAGCTCTAAGCATTCGTTAGCCTGGTGCATTGTGTCTATCTGTTCAGGCAATAGACAGCCAAAAGCAACACAATTATCAATAGTTCTGGAGTATGTTGCACCTCCGCTTGATCTTGGTACACTGTCCACATCCCCTGTAATCTTTCTGTAACTTTCCATCAGGGTTTCAACAAGCTTTGAATCCTTTGGAACATATAGAGGATCGGCAACGCTGGCAACAGAATACTCATATTCTGTATCAGCAAAGATATTAATTACCTTCTTTTCAATATCTGCCACCGGATAGCTTACAGGAATTCTGCTGTCCAGTTCAATAACCAGCTTTCCCTCTTCTGTGTACAGTTTTCCGATATTCAGTGTGAGCGGTCCACAGTCCTCATCAGAGCAAGCTATTCCCAATTTTTCACCATACAATAGGGTTCCGAATCTTTCATTATAGAAGTCTACGATTTCCTTAAGTTCTCCTTCAATCGGTAACGTTCCCAACAGCTCCATCATATAGCTGATAGCATTCTTGCCCTCACCTAAGTATGCGGCATGAGCACCGACACCGTTTGTTGTAAGTGTCAGCTCGTCTCCTTCCACCGAATACTCATAGTCATGGCAGGATGAACTTGCCGAAATCGCCTTTTCCACTTCAGCTTCCATCGCTGCAGGAAGAACTACTGTTGCCTTGGAAGGAACTGAATTAAATGCGTTTCCTCCTGAAATCCGGATTTTTTCGGACAGTTTTCTTGTTAATCTGAACTGCAACATACCCATCTCAGCATATGTTACAGGGAAATGAGAGTCAGGAGAGAAAGCATAGGTTGGTAATTCAGGTTTTACCTCATTCAGATAGTAGTCCATGCATTTCCAATCTGTTTCCTCATTAGTACCGATTATCAGTCGAACTCTCTTATCAAGTTTAACATCCAAGTCCTTAAGAATCTTAAGGGCATAAAGACATGTAAGCATAGGTCCCTTGTCATCCAGGGTACCTCTGCCCCAGATAGTACCGTCAGAAATTTCGCCTCCCCATGGATCCTTATCCCAGCCTTCGCCTGCGGGAACAACATCCACGTGACCAAGAATTCCCAGCATTTCCTCGCCGTCGCCATACTCAATTTCGCCAACAATATTGCCGTAATTGGTCGTTTTGAAACCCATCTTCTCACCGATTTCAAGCATTGCATTTAGAGCCTTTGCCGGACCCTCGCCAAATGGCATTCCCGGCTGGGGTTCGCCCTCAACACTGTTTATTTTGCAAAGTGCCGAAATGTCCTCAGCAAGAATAGGCATATTTTTTCTTATTTCTTCTTTAAATTCCATAACAATATCTCCTGTACAGTGATAGTCAGTCTTATTATTTTACCAAATTTTTTGTCATTTTGCAACTTTATTTTGTGTTTTGTCCTAATCTCAACTGACCGCAAGCAGCATCTATATCGGCTCCCAGTTCTCTCCTGACAGTAGCGGTTATTCCATGAGCGGTCAACATTTCTGCGAATTCAGCAGCTCTTTTTCTGCTTACAGTATCAAAGCCGGATTCCTTTACCTTGTTCAACGGTATTATATTGACATGAGACAGCATTCCCTTTAACATCTTTGACAGACGTTTTGCATCATCATCACTGTCATTCACGCCGCTGACCATTGTGTACTCAAAGGTAATCCTGCGCCCGGTTTTCTCTGTGTATCTTCTGCATGCAGGTATCAAAGTTTCCAAAGGATATTTGTTATTTACAGGCATCATAGAGCTTCTTATCTCATTAGTTGTTCCGTGTAGAGAGATGGCAAGATTAACTTGTGGGAAGTCTTCACCAAATTTTTCGATTACTGGCACCAGTCCGCATGTTGACACTGTTATATTTCTCATACCTATGTTCAATCCTTTAGGATGATTCACTATTTTAATAAAATCCTTAAGATTGTCATAGTTGTCAAATGGCTCTCCCGTACCCATGACGACGATATGTCCGATTTTTTCCCCCGTATCTTTTTCTGCTGCCATGATTTGGGAAAGGATTTCTCCCGGAGACAACTGTCGCTCAAGTCCGTTTCTTGTGGACGCACAAAACCTGCAGCCCATTCTGCAGCCTGCCTGACTGGATACGCAAATCGAGTTGCCGAATTTATACTTCATAAATACACTCTCTATGGTATTGCCGTCTTCAAGTTCAAAGAGATATTTTCTTGTACCGTCAGTTTTCGATTTCTGGATAGCAATAGGCTTCACTGTTCCGATATACGCTCGTTCAGATAGTATATGTCGAAAAACTTCCGGTAGATTTGTCATCTCCCGGAAGTCAGTCTTTCCCTTGTAAATCCATTCGAAAACCTGTTTTGCCCTGAATTTCGGCTGTCCCAGTGAAACAACCAGCTGTTCCATTTTTTCAAGGGTCAGGTCTCTCAGATTTATCATAATTATACTCTTTCTACTCCGATTCCAGTCTTGTGTCCGTTAAGATCGTATTCTTCAAGACCTTCCTTTTCGATTATTTCAACTGCAAGAGTTTCAGTCTTGATATAGTCTTCAAATTCTCCAATTGCAGTCTTTACAGCTTCATCTGCACATACGTAGATTCTGATGTTGTCCATCATTTCAAAATCATTCTGTTTACGCATCTGCTGAACCTTTGAGATAAGTTCTCTTGCAAGACCCTCTCTGATCAGTTCATCAGTAATTGTAGTTTCAAGAATTGTGAATACGTTGTTTTCCATTGCAACGGCGAATCCGTCCTTTGCACTGATTCTAACGTCAACAAAGTCTTTGATGATTTCAAAATCCTCTCCACCAAGATTCATTGTAACCTTACCCTCTGATTCCAGCTTAGCATTGAATTCAGCAGGATTTTCCTTAGCAAGAGCACCGCCGAAGGCTTTGATGTTCTTTCCGAGAACAGGGCCTGCTACCTTGAAGTTTGGTTTCAGGCTGAAATCCATGTACTGATCCAGCTGGTCAGCGAAGTTGACCTTCTTAACGTTCAGTTCTTCCATAATAAGAGGAGTCAGATCTTCAATGGTTTCTTTATATTTTCCGTCCACCAGAATTTCTGAGAGTGGCTGTCTAACCTTGATTCTTTCCTTTTCTCTCGCACCTCTTCCCAGAGTTACAAGCGTTCTTACAAGGTCCATTCTTTCCTCAACCTTTTTGTCAATCAGAGTTTCATCTGCTTCAGGGAAGAATGCAACGTGAACAGTTTCCTCGTTTGTCAGTTTAGTATAGATTTCATCAGACAGGAATGGTGCAAAAGGCGCAATCAGCTTAGCTGTACCTACAAGTACCTCATAGGTTGTTGCGTAAACACTCTTCTTGTCTTCTGTCATTTCTTCTGCGTAGAATCTTCTTCTTGCTCTTCTGATGTACCAGTTTGACAGATCCTCGGATACGAAGTCAGTAATTGCTCTTACAGTCTTCATATGATCGTAGCTATCCATATATTCTGTAACATCCTTAACCAGCTGGTTGTACTTGGATAGAATCCATCTGTCAAGCTCAGGTCTCTTATCATAATCAACAAACATCTGGTCTGCCTGAACATCGTCCTGGTTGGAATATAAAACGAAGAAGTTATATACATTCTTAAGTGTTCCAAAGAACTTGCTTACGATATCAATCAGACCATCTTCATCAAACTTTGTCGGAGTCCAAGCCGGTGATACTGACATCAGATACCATCTTGTTGCGTCTGCACCGTACTTGTCGAACAGTTCGAAAGGTGATACAGTGTTTCCTCTTGACTTGGACATCTTCTTTCCTTCTTTGTCAAGAATCAGGTCGTTAACAAGAACGTTCTTGTAAGGTGCCTGACCTTTGATGAAGGTTGAAATTGCCATCAGTGAATAGAACCATCCTCTTGTCTGGTCAATACCTTCACAGATAAAGTCAGCAGGGAACAGTTTTTCATCAAAGATTTCTTTGTTTTCAAACGGATAATGCCACTGTGCAAAAGGCATAGCTCCTGAGTCGAACCAGCAGTCCATAACCTCAGGAATTCTCTGCATTGGCTTGCCACAGTGTGGACATGTAATGTGAACATCATCTACATATGGTCTGTGAAGCTCAATTGATGTATCGATATCTTCGATGGCTTTTTCCACTAATTCTTCTCTGCTGCCGACGCATTCCAGATGGCCGCATTCACATCTCCAGATTGGAATTGGAGTTCCCCAATATCTTGATCTTGAAATTGCCCAGTCTTTTACATCAGCCAGCCAGTTTCCGAATCTCTTTTCTCCTACGAAATCAGGATACCAGGATACTGTATTGTTATTTGCTACAAGCTGATCCTTCAGCTTGCTCATTTCAATGTACCAGCTTGGTTTAGCATAATAAACAAGAGGTGTTCCGCATCTCCAGCAATGTGGATAGTTGTGTTCCAGCTTAGCCTTGGCAAAGATCTTGTCCTCCTGTGCCAGCCATTTAATAATATCAACATCCAGACCCTCTTCCATAACAAAGCGTCCTGCCCATGGAGTCTCAGTGTAACATCCTCTTTCATCTACAGGCTGAAGCATAGGAAGGTCGTATTTTCTTCCGCACTGATAGTCATCTTCACCAAATGCAGGTGCAGTATGAACGATACCTGTACCGTCTTCAACTGAAACGTAATCCATACATGTCATGAAGAATGCCTTTTTGTCAGCTTTTACGAAAGGCATTAACTGTTCGTACTCAATGTACTCCAGGTCCTTACCCTTCATTTCTTCTACAATCTCATATTTTCCCTCACCTAAAACCTTGTTTGCAAGAGCCTTTGCAACATAGAAATAGTTTCCTTCATTTTCGCCTTCTGTCATTCTTGCTTTAACATAGTCAATTTCAGGTCCGCATGTCAATACTGTATTGGATGCAAGTGTCCAAGGAGTAGTTGTCCATGCCAGGAAGTATTCATTGTCTTTTCCAACAAGTTTAAACTTGGCAGTAATTGTATTAACCTTTACTTCTTTATATCCCTGTGCTACTTCATGTGATGCAAGTCCTGTTCCGCATCTTGGGCAATATGGGAGAATCTTATGTCCTTCGTAAACCAGACCTGCCTTGAAGAATTCTTTCAGAATCCACCAGCAGCTTTCAACGTAGTTGTTGTCCAGTGTAATGTATGGATTGTCAAGGTCTACTAAATATCCCATTCTCTCAGTCATTTCTCTCCACATTCCTGTGTAGGTAAATACTGATTCTCTGCACTTTTCGTTAAATTCTTTGATACCGTATTTTTCGATATCCTGTTTACCGCTCATGTTAAGCTGTTTTTCTACTTCAATCTCAACAGGAAGTCCGTGAGTGTCCCATCCTGCCTTTCTGTTAACCTGGAAGCCTTTCATTGTCTTATAACGGCAGATTGAATCCTTAAGTGTTCTTGCCATTACGTGATGAATTCCCGGTTTACCGTTTGCTGTTGGAGGTCCTTCAAAGAAAACGAATTTTGGAGCTCCTTCTCTTGCAGTTACACATTTACTCAGAAGATCTTCCTTCTTCCACTGCTCAACCTGCTCATTCTGCACTTCTGCTACAGGCTTTTCAGATAGCTTTTCGAACATTAATCATCTTTCCTTTCTAAAATAAAATCCCTAACCGAAACAAATTCCGATTAGGGACGATTATTCAAACCGCGGTACCACCCTAGTTGCAACCTCCATCAAGGCGCCTCTCATTAAAGTGTCAGACTCCGGAGTGATATTCACAGCTGTTTCACCGATTGCCTCTCACCAAATGGCAATCTCTCTGTAAGGATCTTACGCAGTGCTACTGGTTCCTTCAACGTCTGTAGTATTTTATTATGTACGACATGGGTTAGGTCAATTCGTACTAAAATATTTTATCACTGCAACGTTGGAAAATCAAGCATTTTTTTACGATCCAAGCTAAATTATCGGTGCTAAAAGTATGGCACTGATTGCGATTGGCAAGTTGTACAGAATAGCAGTAGGAACGCATGTATCCCATATGTGATCGTGCTGTCCATCTGCATTTAAACCTGCAGTTGGTCCAAGGGTTGTATCTGATGCCGGAGAACCAGCATCTCCTAAAGCCGCTGCTGCCGCAATCAGCATTACCGTTCCCCCAATACTGAAGCCCAGGCTTGAACATAGCGGCACGTAAAGAACTGCCAGTACAGGAATTGTTCCGAAAGACGATCCGATTCCCATGGTTATAATCAGGCCGATAAGCATCATTACTACACCTGCAAGAAGCTTGCTTCCCCCCATGATTCCGATAGATGCCTCAACAAGTTCCTGAACAGCACCGGTTTCATTCATTACATTTGCATATCCTGCTGCAATAAGCATTACGAAAGCGATTAATCCCATAATGCTCAGACCGCTTGCAATCACTTTATCTAAATC
>JAQXLM010000044.1 GCA_029012125.1 Eubacteriaceae bacterium
GCTATGCCTTCTGCAATTGCTTCATTTATAGAGTATGTATTTACATACGGGTTCTTTTTTTCTTTTAGTGGAGCATCACTCGCAAAATAACAAACTTTACTCATTGTTTTCCTTCCTTTGTGCATCAAAACCTAATTCACAATTCCATTATAATTCCCATCTGCCGCTCCGTAAATGCAAACCTTTCAAAGTATACAACAAAAGCAGCATCATCTCTGACACTGCATGTACTTGCTAGGCTACTCGTAGCCATTCTCATATTCAATTTACGTCTCTACAAACTGGAAGTTGTCGGTTTCTCTTTGTAAATATGACCTCAATTTTATGCATTGAAGTACATATCGTAAACGATATAGCCCTGTATGCCATCCAATGATCCTTCATATGTCTCCTGGCACATCATGCACCGGGGTTCTTTCATTGGATATCCTTTCTGCAATAACCTTTTTTAAATAGAACCAGCAACAATCCTTTTCATATCTTTCAATATATATTCTATATTCATACCATTCCCAGTCGTATACCCTTCTGCATCTATAATCGAATTATCTGCATATTTTACTGAAACGTTGTACTTCGGGGAGTTGAAAATACAAGACGCATCTAAAGAAATTCCATTCCAAAATATTTCATCAATTATATAAAAGAATGAAATCATTTCACTATCTGAAACACATATATTTATGTTCTTAATAATATTGCCCTCATCGTTTATATGCTTTAGATGTATTTTCCCTTGGATTCTATCGATTGTATACTCCTCAGTAACCGCTTGCAAATAACCTGCTGGGCGAAAAGGGTCTGCAGTAACAGATATTTGTAGTCTAGTCACAGGTTTCAGATGTTCTGCACATCTCATCTTTGAATAAAAATTGTTCTTTATCAAGAGTTTTCTCAGTTTTATCAGATCCTTTTTAAGAAAATGAGAGAGAACTTCATTTTCAAAAGACCGAACACAATCAGGATCATTACACATAATTGAGGCAACATCGTATAAATTATAGCAATAATTCTTCATTAGTAGTTCTTGAGCTTTATTACTCAATGAAGCAAGCTCTTTGTCCAATATTCCATCGCCACTCATTCTGTTTGAATCCATATTCAGCCTCCTTGCTATTTTTCAAGTTCTTCTATTCTCTTAAGCACCTGTTCAGCACTCTCGAATTTGATTCCGGTTCCGCCGAAACTTTCCCATGCCTTGATATTATCCTCTAAATCATCAATAAGGATTGTTTCCGTTCCATCCACATAGTTCTTCTTCTCTTCTTTTAAGACTATATTAATCTTCATATCAGATGACAATATCCTTTTAACCCAGTTTTCCTTATCCTCCCCTGCAGTTTCGATGCCTCTGTGTGGTTTAGGAATTGCTGAGAGAATCTCACAATCATACTTTGAGCTTAGTTTCCTGTACATATCAACTGCACCTTTCATAGGTTCCAGTTTATCGTAAAAATGCTCCGCTTCCTTAACAGCCAGCCACATTCTGTCGTCTTCTTCCTTTGTTGACTTTCCCTGAACAGGCATATCCATCCCGCAGATCTCGTTTATTCCTCTCTTAAAATCAGCTAATACTCCGTCCATGTCAAAATAGATTTTCTTAATTTCCATAACTACGTGCTCCTTTCACAATGGGTTTTGATAATATTGAAATAAAATCAGTTGTATAAGTTCAAAGCAGCTTGAAGATCTTTCTTAAACTTCTCAACAAGCGCCGGAGGACTTACTAGCTTAAGCTCATTCATGTTTTCTTTTAAAAACCGCATGAACGCAGTTTCCTCTGATTCAAGATAAACATCGTACTTAAAACCATTTTCGGCAGATTCATCATACTCTCTTTTGATTATCCTTTTGCCAAAATGGGACTCAAGCGTATGCATAACGATTTCCGTTGCCATGACTCTTATATGCTTCTTATTGATATCAGAAGGTTCCTTAAAAGAGGCAATTTCTTTGATTTTACATCGGTCATCGTAGGTAAGTTCTAGTTGCCGTTTCCTGTTGTCAGGACTTTCTTCCGTAACTGAACTCATTTTATCCAGGGCAAAATACTCCGTGTGGATTTGAAACTGCTCATCAATGTAACCTGTCACCATATAATAGCGCTGATCCATGTATACAATGCATACCGGTGTTTTTTTCTGGTGTCCGGATCGTGCCTTGCGCTTCTCCTCATTCCTGTACCAGGAGATGTAATCAAAACTTATATTTGTGTGATTGTTTATTGCGGAATTGATAATATCAAGCTTGGTGAATAATAAGGATGAAGTACACTTTTCATCATCACTCATAACAACAATGTTACCATATTTCTTCCTGTACTCTTTGGATGCAATGTTGGCAAGCTTGTGTATAATTTCTTTGCTTTCTGCAGAGGAAATATATTTGCTCGACATAACAGCATCGCTTAAAAGCCTTATTTCGTAATCAGATAATTCATTAATAAGCCAGTACCCTTTGCTGCTTGACCCGATTCTATAGCCTAGTTCTTCCTTAAACATCTTAAAATATCGATTGACAGTCTTTCTGTTCAAAGACACTCCCCATTCTCTACTGATATCTTCGGCAATCCTGGTTTGCGTAACAGGGTTTTCGCTACTGGCTTCCTCTGTAAGATATCTTAGTATCAGAAACGGCAACTGCCTGTTATGGTTCTTTTCACTCATGGAAAACCCTCCTCGTCTTCTTTCACTATTATTATACAATAGCAGCCGGAACAATAACAGTAGAGAGTGGGACTTTTTAGGTACAAGCTAGGTTCAGGTGATACTCACTCCATATAATACTGCAGGCGATAGAAACTGTTCTTTTTGCCCTGATTTACATAGTGCCATTTGACACCGTGTACCTCAATGTCCTCAGCATATAGACCCATCGATACAGCATATTTTTCGAATGAACACTCATTTGCCTTGTCAAAAGCAACCATCTCGACCGAAATATCACGAACGTAGATGTCTCCATCATGCCAGTCACAAATCTCAATAACCAATCCGTCCTTCATTGTCATCAAAACTACATTATCTTCTGTATAGCTGTCTTCCGGATAAAACTTAGGATAGCCTTTCTGCAGCTCACAACTAATGCTGTTTGTAAGAAGACCCTCAAACATCGTCTCAACTTTTCTGTAAATTCTGAATTCCTTACTCATTTTTTTAACCTCCTATCTATCATAGTAAAATGATATCATGAGTTTTTTGAAAAAAAAGCTGCACAGAGGGACTTTTGGGGTACAGCTTCCGTCTGTGGGGGTAAAATAAAAAACCGGGAAGGTATCTCCTCCCGGCATATAGATTTTCTCTGCTATTCTTTTTGTTCCCAACCTTGTCGTTCTTCACTATACCAGTATCCAGTCCTTTTCTCATCTGTCCATACGTTCAGATCGTCATCAACAAGTGTGTTAAGACACCTTCCTACTGACTTTCTATCCACCTCGAGTTCATATATAGATTTAACTCTCTCAAGTATTTTCTTCTGAGTGAGTGGATTTTCCTTGTTCGATTCACGTTTCAATATGTTGATGATGTACGCTGGAAGGAGACTCTTACGAGAGTTCATTGAACGTGGTGCATAAATTCTATCCAGTTCCTCCTCGCTTCTGCTGTCTTCATTTGGAATAAGGATAAAATGAGTATCAGTGTCAAAAAAATCAATCTCTGCCATATCATCTTCTGCATGCCTGATATGTACAAACATATCCTTGCAGTACCTTGCTATCTTTTTTAGATTGAATAAAGCATCCAAGGCAGCCTTTGCCTCGCCTGTATAATTCTTCAGTTCCGCTTCAATGGCACTGATAATCCATTCAAGGAAAAAAGCTACATACTTTAAAAAAACAGCAAGGCAGGCCATATCAATCCCATTTTTATTCATTTCTTTCTGCAGATCAGTGATTACTCCGGCAGCAATCCTTTTCTCAACCGGGATTCCATATTCTTTGCCTTTGCTTCGAATTTTATTCATTTTAATCCAGGGAAGCGTTCCATCTGGACTGGATTTAAGATTCCATAATACTCTAAGTGCCGCCTCACATGCGTCAAAGCAAGTTTTGATAATAGAATGACCAATTGCTCTAACAGCTGTACCTGAAAATGGATTATCAAACAGTGTTTTTTCGTAAAAACCACTGTTCTCACAGCACAATCTGATTGTTTCAAAATCGTTTTCAATAGAGTTTGCACGTTTAGCCTTAATCATTTTATTACCTCCATTATCTGTCAGCTCATCTCCCATAAAAACAGTTACAGCTCCGGATAATCAATTTTTCTATATATTTCTTCTACAAACTTTTTTATTGAGGCTTCGCTGGGTTCAAAATCAGAACACACGATTCTTTCTCTTTCAATAAAGTACAACATATAATTCATTGCATTTGCGACTGTTTCAGGATGAGATACATAATAATCATAATCGTTATTTTTGTTTATTTCAAGTATTTTGTCATAAATATCTTTCGCAATGTCCGCATCACCAAAATCAATTCCGGATTCTTTTGCAGTAGTTAGTCTCTGATACTCATCTTCATTAAGAGAAAGACTTACTGTTTCAAAACCATTTTCATCAAATGAATCATTAGCTAAATACTTGTAATAAACCTTGAATGTTATTTCTATTGACATTGCATAATCAGCCCTAATGTGCCATCTCCGGAACATATTACTCTTCCATAAAAATCATGAGTTTTGTTGCTGGCTTTATCATAGTAACCTAACTGTTTGCCATAAAAATCGGATGCAACAATTCGATTCCCCTTATCTTCTCGCCAACCTAATACCTTACCATAAAAATCTCTTACTGGCTCTCTCATTATATACCTCCATATTTTTGCATTCTTTTACTCATTAGTATCTTCTACTTGAATATTCCAGCCGAACAGCATGATAAGCATCTTCATTACCGCTTTTCCATCTACAGGTCTATATGTTGATGCAGTTAACCCACAACAAATACAGTTAATCGTGTCTAATAAAACCGGATTGATTCCCTGGTCTATATATAATTCCTCTAATATTGCACGCTGTCTCAGTTCACTTTCTTCTGCTGCATTCATCTTATTAGATGCACTCCATAATTTTGCATAGTCATCAAGATCAATATCAACATTAATAGCACATTTGTAGCCACGAATGTCAACAAACTTCAAATCTCCAATATCAAGAGTAGGCAGTAAAGCCATATAATCTATACTCTTATCATAATAGTATCTGGAAGAGTCTCTAGTAAATATCATCCATCCTAATACATGATGAGCGATCTTAATAAAAGCATCTTCAGCAGTTTTACCTTCGAATTTCCCTTCTGAAGTCAAATACCAGGCAAGTAATTCCTGCACAGTCAATATAACCGAAATCGGAACATCATTGTTAGCTATTTCTTCAATTATTGCCTCTTTCTCTCGCTGAGAACTGGTTTCATAGAGCAACTTTGAATAATTATATGCCTCTCTGAATCTCTCCCAGAATACTACAGTATTAATCACGGTTTCCATTCCATTTGACTTTTCAAAGCAAATATATGAATTCTTTGCCTGCTCAACAAATTCCTTGCAATCAGAGGAGATAATACGGCAAATTTCTTCATAGTCCTCCTCAGAATAATCGGTATCTAAAAAATCGGACAAGGTTTTCTGAAGCATTGTGAATGTAATATACTCCATACAAATACAACTGGTCCCAATAAGTTGATTTCCTATCTCAATTCCATGTTCAACCTCTTTCCCGCACACAGAACAATTAGGATAGTGTCTACGCCCAAATGTCCCAATTTTTTTATTCTTTTGTTCTCTAAATCTCACATGAAATTCCTCCAATCATTTTTCTATTATCATTCCTGATACCGGTGTCCTACTACTGCCATTATACTCTTTTCAATGCACCAAATTTGTCCCCTGGAAGATTGTTATATGCACATATCACAAGTACATATATTCGTAATAATGTGATTATGAAGACAGTCTGTATTCAGATGGGTTGCTATGAGCACCTGAAAGCTGTCTCCCCAGAGTTCCTTTGCTAGAGCAACACCGATGTCATGTGCCTGCTGTGGAGTTGCCTCTGCGCCTCATCAGCTGTGAGAGTGATACCTCTTGACATCTTCTCGTGATCCTCTGACCAGTCTCTTATGTCCAGCTTAGCAGGGCCCTCATTCCATGAAACGATGTTGACTTCCTTGCTCCAGCCTGTAGGATACTGGGCCAGTATGCCCACATTGGCAATAACCTTGTAACTGATTCTTTCGTTGCTCATAGTGTTTACCTCCTGTTTTCTGAGTATATGAAAACCCCCGGCGTGATTGCCGAGGGTATGTAACCGCTTTCTTTAAAACTTGTATTGGCTATTTCTGTAAGAGAATATCATTCATTACTTTCAAGTATTCCATGATAGTCATTCACTATTTTTTCCATCGTGACAGACTTCATGCTGGATATTATATCTTCTTTAAGAATATCGTATGTCCTGTCAAGCACACTTCCTATATTTCTGCCAACTGGGCAGAATGGAGATGGTGTAGAATGAATTCCTATCATTTTCTCAATCGCCTTAGGATCTACCGCTGAACATATACGGTACAGAGAAATATCCTGAAGTGGAACCGCGAGCGTTGCTCCGCCCGTTCCAAATTTAACCTCTATTATTCCGTCTTTCTTCATTGCGCTTACAATATTTCTGATTGTAACAGGATTACACCCTGTGGACAGCGAGAGCAGCTCACTTGTCACTTTCTTATCTTCACCGTATTCATTTATGAATATAAGGCAATGAACTGCAATAGAGCACTTATTACTGATATGCATAATTTTGATCCTCCATTTTTCATCTTAACATATTATTCATGCGGTGTAAATATTGACACTACACCTTGATTGAATTACAATAATTCAGGTGATGTAGTTTTATTTTTTACACCAAAAGGAGAATCAACATGAAACAGTATCAGATTATATTCAGCCCAACCGGCGGAACAGAAAAAGTCGCAAATGCAATTACACAGAACTGGTCTCAAGTAGATACGATAGATTTATCCATTCCGGATATTAATTTTGCAGATATATCTTTTGAGAGTGACTCTCTTGTACTAATTGCAATGCCATCTTTTGGCGGTTTAGCCCCTCAGCTTGCTTTGGATCGTCTGTCTATGCTCAAGGGAAACGGAGCATTATGCGTTATTGCTGCAGTAT
>JAQXLM010000045.1 GCA_029012125.1 Eubacteriaceae bacterium
GCAGTTATCGGAGAAAGCTGCTATCAGTGGATTTTGACATATTTTACAGTAGTATGCGGAGTAGGCGTAATCGTGCCTCTTGATAAGAACCTTCCTGAGGACGAGCTGAGAAGCCTGATAAAAAGATCGAAGGCAAGTGCAATAGTATACACAAAGAGAAGTGAAAAGAGCCTGGCAGGTATTTTTGCTGAGCCGGGAACAGTGGAGCATTTCATCTCCATAGGAGACGAAGAGCACTCAGATAAGGCTCTTTCACTGACAAAGCTTATTGAAGAAGGAAACAGGCTGCTGAAATCAGGTGTGAGGGAGTATGTGGACGCAGACATAGATCGTGAGGCTATGGCAACTTTGATGTTTACTTCCGGAACCACGGGAATGGCTAAGGGCGTTATGCTTTCTCACAAGAACATTGTGGCAAACGTATATGCAATGTCCAAGCTGGTAGGCATTCCAAAAAACGGAGTGGTTCTTTCCATACTGCCTATACATCATGCTTATGAATTCACATGCAGCATCTGTACCACTTTCTATCAGGGAAAGACTGTTGCAATCTGTGAAGGAATGAAGTATGTGCAGAAAAATATGCAGGAATCCAAGGCAAATATAATGCTGGGTGTTCCTCTTGTCTTCGAAAAGATGGCAAAGGGAATGTGGAAGCAGGCGGAAAAGAGAGGCGAGGCAGAAAAGCTTCGTAAGGCTATCGACCTGTCCAGAAAGATGAAGATGTACAATAACAAGGCTTTGATGAAGAAACTGTTCAAGGCAGTTCATCATTCCTTCGGAGACAATATTACCCTGTTTATCGCAGGAGGTGCAGCAATAGACCCTGCTGTTGTCGAAGATTTTGAAGCCATGGGTCTGCCTATGATTCAGGGCTACGGCATGAGTGAATGTGCACCGATTATTGCAGTTAATCAGGATAGATACAGCAAAGCAGCTTCAGTCGGAAAACCTATGCCGGGAACAGAGGTCATAATCGATAATCCGGATGAAGACGGTGTGGGAGAAGTTGTCTGCAAGAGCGACTCCGTAATGATAGGATACTACGAAAATCCGGAAGCTACTGCAGAGGTGCTGAAGGACGGATGGCTTCACACAGGAGATATCGGATACTTTGATGAGGATGGCTTCCTGTATCTGACCGGAAGAAAGAAAACAGTAATTGTAACCAAGGGAGGAAAAAATATCTTCCCTGAAGAGGTTGAGGCTGTGCTGATGGAGGATGAGCTGATTCAGGAGGCGGTTGTTTACGGAAAAGAAGATGAAAAGGTAGGCAACGTCATGGTTACAGCCGACATCTTCCCTAACTTCCCTGCCCTGGAGGAAGCCCACGGCAAAATGTCCACAGGTGAAATCTACAATTTCTACAGAGAACTTGTTGATGGAATAAATAAGAAGATGCCACCATATAAATCTGTAAAGAGAATTAATATCCGAGATACGGAATTTGAGAAAACCACAACGGGAAAGATTAAACGTTATGGTGATTACGCATCATCCGGAAGCGACAACGGAGAGGTGAGCATGGGATATCAGCAGAGAAAGAATGCAGAAATCAAGAGAGCTCAGAAATTCGTCAAAAGCCTGAATGAGAGCACAGATCCTCTGGTAAGATACAAAGAGAGCAGACCGATAACAGATATTAAGAATATGCTGGAAACCAGTGTGGCGCTGTATGCTGATAATGTGGCTTTTATGCAGAAGTTCGAGAAAGACGAGCCTTATACACGCATAACCTACAGAGAGGCTCTCGACGATGTTAACGGACTGGGTACAGCCTTAATCAACCGCAATCTGAAGGGTAAGAGAATCGCCGTTATCGGTGAAACCTGCTATCAGTGGGAGTCTTCATATCTGGCAGTTATCTGCGGTACAGGTCTGGTTGTTCCTTTAGATAAAGAGCTGAGTGCTGAGGATCTGGAAGGACAGATTATAGATGCTCAGGTAAGCGCTGTTATCTTTGACAGCAAGCATGAAGATATATTCAGGAAGATGAAGGCAGAGGGCAGAACCGGCCTTGAACTTCTTGTAAGCTTCCACAGACACGAACACAGCGAGGATGTACTGTCCTGGAGAGCTTTGATAGAAGAAGGAAAAAAACAGGTTGCTCAGGGAGACAGACAGTTCCTTGATGCTGAAATCTATGGTGACGAGCCGGCAGTTATTCTGTACACCTCAGGAACTACGGGAATTGCAAAGGGCGTAATGCTTTCACACTACAACCTGGCCTTTGACCTGATGGGTGCGCCGACAGTGCTGAAAGTAAATACTGACGATATATTCTTCTCCGTATTACCGGTGCATCACACCTATGAATGTACCTGTGCTTTCCTGATGCCTTTGTACAAGGGTGCTTCCATAGCATACTGTCAGGGTCTGAAGTATATAACCAAGAACCTGGAAGAGGTTAAACCTACAATGATTCTGGGAGTTCCCGTTCTGATAGAATCCCTTTACAAGAAGATCTGGAAGAATGTGAAGAAAGCAGGCAAGGAGAAGACTTTGAAGAGATTGCTTGCGGCAAACAGAAAGACCAGAAAGCTTGGAATAGATATCAGCAAACCGTTTACAAAGGAAATCCTGGACATCTTCGGCGGAAGAATGAGAGTTATTATTTCCGGAGGTGCAGCTATTAATCCGGAAATACTGCAGTTCTTCAACGATATAGGAATCATTGCGGTTCAGGGCTACGGACTGACTGAGTGTTCGCCTATGACTGCTCTGAATCCTGACGTAGAAAAAGATATGAAAAACACTTCCGCAGGACATCTTCTGCCGGGCATGGAGGTTAAGATTGCAGACGCTGATGAGGAAGGTATTGGAGAAATCTGCTTTAAGGGTGCCAACATTATGCTGGGTTACTACAATAATGAAGAAGCAACCAAAGCTGTAATTGAGGATGGATGGTTCCACACAGGTGACCTGGGATATGTGGATGAGGACAACTACATCTTTATCACAGGAAGAAAGAAGAACGTTATTATCACGAAAAACGGCAAAAACGTTTTTCCTGAGGAACTGGAATATCTGTTGAGCAAGATTCCGTATATTAACGAGTCCATGGTATGGAGCGAAGAGGAAGAGGGTAATGACACCACTATTGCAGCTACAGTGACTCTGGATACAGAAGAGGTTGAAGAGGCACTGGGATCGGAATACACTCCTGAAGAGGCGAAGGCTCTGGTATGGGAGAAAATCGATGAGCTGAACGAAACTCTGCCTTTCTTCAAGAAAATCAAGAAACTGGTTGTGAGAAAGGAAGATTTCCATAAGACTACGGGAAAGAAAATCAAAAGATTCGTAGAAGAAAATAAAGAATAAAAAAGAGATACAGGAATTGCCGACGGTTGCGGGAAAGGCGTAAAACCTTGACATTGCACCGTCGGGGGTATATAATATTTGGACGTATTGGCATTAGCTGAAAGGAGATTTAAAATGTCAGAAGAAATACTGCTAACCCAGGAAGGGTATGACAAATTAGAGGAAGAAAGAGATTATCTGGTTTCCGTAAGAAGAAAGGAAGTTTCCGAAAGACTAAAGGAAGCGATTTCATACGGTGACCTTTCTGAAAACGCTGAATATGATGCTGCAAAGAACGAACAGGCAGAACTGGAAGAAAGAATTCATAAAGTTGAGACTATGCTTAAGAACGCAAAGATTATCAACGAAGATGAAATCTCATCTGACCAGGTAAATGTAGGTCTGACAGTTACAGTAACAGATATTGACAACAATGAAGAAATCAAGTTTGTAATTGTAGGTTCCACAGAAACAGATCCATTTGCAGTACCTGCGAAGATTTCCAACGAATCACTGGTTGGAAAAGGCCTTCTGGGCAAGAGACTTGGTGAAGTAGCTGAAATTATTGTACCGGACGGCACATTACATTACAGAATAGACGATATTTCCAGATAAGTAAAGGCGGTAATGCAAGATGACTCAAGATAATAACACTAATATAAATCCGGAAGTAGAAGAACTTTCCGAAGAAAACCTGACAGAACAGAGACGAATCCGAAGAGAAAAGCTGAGAAAGCTGCAGGAAGCAGGAAGAAATCCTTTCATGCATGAAACATGGAATGTGACAGCTCACAGCATGGACATTAAGGAAAACTTTGATGCCATGGAAGACCAGGAAGTTTCATGTGCAGGCAGAATCATGGCCTTCAGACAGATGGGAAAAGCTTCATTTATCGATATTCAGGACAAACAGGGAAGAATCCAGTGCTACGTAAGAAAGGACGCTATCGGCGATGAAGAGTACACATGGTTCAAGACTTACGACATAGGCGATATAGTCGGTGTTGAAGGTACGGTATTCAAGACAAAGCACGGTGAAGTATCTATCAAAGTTACAAACCTTGTTCTTCTGAGCAAGTCACTGCAGGTGCTTCCTAACAAGTGGCATGGACTGAAGGATACAGACATCAGATACAGACAGAGATACACTGACCTGATTATGAATCCTGATGTAAGAGAAACTTTCGTAAAGAGATCCAGAATCATTCATGAAATCAAGAGAGTTCTGGAGGAAGACTACGGATATCTTGAAGTAGATACACCTATCCTTACTCCGATTGCCGGTGGTGCAGCTGCAAGACCTTTCGAAACTCACCACAACACTCTGGACATGGATCTGAAGATGAGAATTTCCAACGAGCTTTATCTGAAGAGACTTATCGTAGGTGGTCTGGACAGAGTATATGAAATGGGTAAGATGTTCAGAAATGAAGGTATGGACAGAAATCACAACCCTGAATTCACTTCCATGGAGTGCTACATGGCATACGGCAACATGGAAACAACTATGGACGTAACAGAACAGGTCGTTTACAAGGCTGCAATGGCTGTAAACGGTACTCCGATTATAAAGTATCAGGGCAAGGAATTCGATGTAACTCCACCTTGGAGAAGACTGAACATGGCCGATGCTGTTAAGGAAATCACAGGTGTTGATTTTGATAAAATAACTACTGACGAGGAAGCAAGAGCCGCAGCCGTAGAATATGGCATGGACGAGGATGAAATCAAGGATTACACAAGAGGTAAGCTGATTGCTGAAATGTTTGAGGAATACTGCGAAGACGCTCCCGGATACCTTGACGGACCGGTTTTCGTTGTTGGACATCCGGTAGAAATCTCACCTTTAGCTAAGAGAGATCCTGAGGATCCAAGAATCACAAGAAGATTCGAAGCATATATTAATGGCTGGGAAATCGCAAATGCATTCTCCGAGTTAAATGACCCTATTGACCAGTACGATAGATTCGTGGAGCAGCAGGCTCAGCTTGACTCCGGTGAAGATGACGAAGCACATCCAATGGATATGGACTTCGTAAACGCTCTGGAAGTAGGCCTTCCACCAACAGGAGGACTTGGAATAGGTATCGACCGTGTAATCATGCTGATTACAGATGCACCAAGCATCAGAGATATTATCCTGTTCCCGACTATGAAACCGGAAAAGAAGGGCGGCGCAAAGGCTGCTGAGGAAAAGAGAGTTCAGATTACTGACAAGACTAAGATTGAAGTGGAACCTTTATTCGAAGAATATGTAGATTTTGATTCATTCTCAGCATGTGATTTCAGAGCTGTTAAGATCAAGAAGTGTGAAGCTGTCCCTAAGAGCAAGAAGCTTCTGAAGTTCGTTCTTAACGACGGTTCCGGCACGGACAGAATCATCCTATCAGGTATTCACGATTACTACGAACCTGAAGAACTTGTTGGAAAGACTGCAGTTGCAATCACTAACCTTCCACCAAGAAAGATGATGGGAGAAGAATCCAACGGTATGCTTCTGTCATGTGTAAACAACTACGACGGCAAGGAAATGCTGAACTTCATCCTACTGGACGATGCAATTCCGGCAGGTGCAAAGGTTTATTAATATCATTAAAGAAACGAATGTAATGCATAATGAGGACCCGGCCATGAGCCGGGTTTTCAAATACTCTTCAGAGGCTCACGGAGGAAAGTGAAGAGAAAGGACGACTGTTATGAATAGAGAACATACAATGGAAATAAACAAAGGACTTCTTAATTTTATTGAGAAAAGCCCAAGTCTGTATCATGTTATAGAGAATTTTAAGAATATGCTGCTGGAGACCGGCTTTACTCAGCTTACAGAAAAAGAATCGTGGAACCTTGAAAAAGGTGGGAAGTATTTCGTCACCAGAGGAGGAACCACTATTATAGCCTTCAAGGTTCCTGAAAAAGAATTTGCAAACTTTCAGATTGTTGCATCTCATAGCGATAGTCCGGCTTTCAAACTGAAGGCTAATCCGGAATTGGAAAAAGAAGGTCATTATTTAAGTCTTAACATCGAGAAATATGGCGGAATGATTTATGGTCCATGGTTTGACAGGCCTCTTTCTGTTGCTGGACGTGTGGTTGTAAAGGATGGCATCAGACTATCCGGCAGACTGGTAAACATAGACCGAGACCTTCTTGTAATACCCAATGTGGCTATACACATGAACAGAAAGATAAACGATGGCTTTTCATATAATCCGCAGAAAGATATGCTGCCACTGCTTGGCAGCGAGCAGTCTAAGGGAGTTTTGATAGAGGAACTTGCCAGACAGGCAGGAGCGGATTCTCCCAAGGATATTGTCTCCGCTGATCTATATCTTTATAATAGGCAGAAGGGAACATTCCTGGGTGTGCAAAATGAATTTATCGGGTCACCAAAGCTGGATGATTTGCAGTGTGCTTATACTTCAGTGAAGGCGTTTATACAGGGTGGAAACAATGACAGCGTAACTATGTGCTGTGTCTTTGATAGCGAGGAGGTAGGCAGTTGTACGAGCCAGGGGGCTGATTCTACAATGCTTTCAGATGTTTTGGAAAGAATTTCAGATGCTTTTGGCCGTAACCTTCAGGAACATAAGTCTGCTCTTGCAGGCTCATTTATGGTGTCAGCGGACAATGCCCACGCCGTACATCCAAATATGCCGGAAAAGTCTGATCCGACAGACAGACCATTTATCAACAGGGGCGTTGTTGTTAAGCATAATGCCAATCAGAAGTACACAACCGATGCCGTAACAGATGCAGTCTTCAAGGGTATCTGTGTCAAGGCATGCGTGCCTGTTCAGGATTTTTCAAACAGAGCTGATGAACCGGGAGGTTCCACTCTTGGTAATATTGCTTCATCTCATGTATCTATCAGTATGGTTGATATCGG
>JAQXLM010000046.1 GCA_029012125.1 Eubacteriaceae bacterium
TATTGAATACATTTTCCAGACCTATAGTACCATCGATATGTGCTATATTTCCGGCTTTTTCGTAGTAATCAATAAGCGGTTTTGTTTCCTTATTGTAAACTTCGATTCTGTTTGCTGCAGTTTCTTCGTTATCATCAGCTCTCTGTACCAGTTCAGCTCCGCATACATCGCAGATGCCTTCCTGTTTAGGAGGAATATTTACTACGTGGAAAGATGCTCCGCATGTTTTGCAGACTCTTCTCCCTGTAAGTCTTATCATTAATTCTTCCTTGTTAACATCGATATCGAGAACATGATCGATTTTCTTTCCCTGAGCTGCCAGGAATTCATCAAGCTTTTCTGCCTGGAAAACAGTTCTTGGGAAACCATCCAGCAGGAAACCTTCTTTGCAGTCATCTGCCTTAAGTCTGTCAGTTGCGATTTCTACTACCAGTTCATCAGGTACAAGCTCGCCTCTGTTCATATATTCCTGAGCTTTCTTGCCCAGTTCAGTGCCTTCTTTAATATTGGCTCTGAAGATATCTCCTGTTGAGATATGAGGAATATTGTACTTTTCTATGATTTTTGCTGCCTGGGTGCCTTTGCCTGCTCCCGGAGGGCCTAACAAAATTAAATTCATAATATTCAACCTCCTACTTTAGGAATCCCTGATAATTTCTCATTACCATCTGCTGTTCAAGCTGCTTCATAGTATCAAGGGCAACGCCTACTGCGATCAGAAGCGATGTTCCGCCGAAATGGAAGTTAAGACCTCCAAGCTGGCTTACGATCGTAGGAAGGATTGCTACTGCTGCCAGGAAAACAGCTCCTACAAATGTGATTCTTGTCATTACTCTGTTTAAGTATTCAACAGTTGCTTTGCCCGGTCTGATACCCGGAATAAAACCACCGTTTGCTTTCATATTCTGTGCTACTTCTATCGGATTGAAAGTTACCGATGTATAGAAGTAAGTGAAGAATATAATCAGTACTACATTAAATGCTGCATATACCCATACACCAGGTGTTCCTACCGGTGACAGCCATTTTTCGATCCATGCTGCCGCACCGCTTTCTGAGTTCATAAAGTACGTAATTGTCAGAGGGAACTGCAGGAAAGCCATCGCAAAGATTACCGGGATAACTCCTGCCTGATTTACTTTAAGTGGAATATGTGTAGCCTGACCACCGTACATTTTTCGGCCTACAACTCTCTTGGCATACTGTACCGGAATTCTTCTCTGTCCCTGCTGTACTTCGATAATGCCTACGATTACCAGTACACAGAAAATCAGGAATAATATCAGTGTAACAATACTCATTGTACCGTCCTGAAGTTTTACCCAGATTTCCTGAACTGCAGACGGCAGTCTTGAAACGATACCGGCAAAGATTATCAGTGAAATACCATTTCCAATACCATGTTCGTTGATCTGTTCTCCGAGCCACATCAGGAACGCTGTACCTGCTGTGAGAACAAGAACTATTACCGCAACTGAGAAGAAATCAGTGCTGATAAGCGCCTGTCGGAAAAGTCCGATTGAAACGCCTATCGCCTGTATTATTGCCAGCACAACTGTAAGATATCTTGTGTACTGTGCTATTTTCTTTCTTCCTTCGGTTCCTTCTCTAGATAACCTTTCCAGTGCAGGAACGGCTATTGTGAGAAGCTGAAGAATAATGGAGGCCGTAATATAAGGTGTAATGCTCAGTGCAAAGATAGTAAAGTTACTAAATGCACCACCTGAGAACAGATTGAACAGAGCAAAAAGTCCTGTTTCGCTGTCAAATGTCTGTGCCAGAATCTCTCTGTCCATTCCCGGCACCGGGATTTGTGAGCCGATTCTGAAAATCAACAGCATAGCAAGAGTAAAGATTATCTTTTTCCTGAGATCAGGAATGTTCCAAGCTTTTGCAACTGTTCTGAACATCTCCATTAGATCACCTCTGCCTTTCCTCCAGCAGCTTCAATTTTTTCTATTGCTGTTTTGCTGAACTTCTGAGCCTGAACTGTCAGGTTCTTTTCTAAAGCTCCGTTACCTAAAATTTTGATACCGTCTTTAACCTGCTTAGCCAGACCTGTTTCTTTGAGAAGTTCAGGTGTTACTACTGTACCAGCTTCAAATCTGTTTAATTCACTTACGTTAACAGCAGTATATTCAGTTCCCCAGATGTTTGTAAAACCTCTCTTAGGAATTCTTCTGTACAGCGGCATCTGACCACCTTCAAATCCAGGTCTTACTCCGCCGCCACTTCTTGATTTCTGTCCATTCATACCTCTGCCGGCAGTTTTACCCTGACCGGTAGCTGTACCACGGCCCTTTCTCTTTGGAGCTTTTGTTGCTCCGGGTACCGCTCTTAATTCATGCAGTTTCATTTGTCTTGCACCTCCTGTCCTATAGTTCTTCTACAGTTAAAAGATGCGATACCTTGTTCACTGCGCCTCTTGTTACAGGGGAGTCAACAAGTTCAACTGACTGGTGCATCTTCTTGAGTCCTAACGCTTCAACAACTTTTTTCTGTTTAGGGGAAGCGCCAATAACACTTTTTGTCAATGTGATTTTAATCATTTTTGCCATTG
>JAQXLM010000047.1 GCA_029012125.1 Eubacteriaceae bacterium
ATTTGCTCCATTTGTATTTGGAGGCATGCTGTCGCTCATAACTGCAGTTTTGTTAGCTATAAAATTAAGAGAGTCGTGATGACACTCTTTTTCTGTACGATAATATTTATGGTTACGAGTAAAGCTTGATGATTTACACAGCGATGGATTTCTTGGAAAAGCAACGGTCCATTGCCTGCTTCTCAATAAAACGATGAGCATCAGGTTCACTCATCTTCAACTCCGTAATCAAAAGCCACTTAGCTTTATTAACAAGCCGGATTTCCGACATTTTATCATCTATGGAAAGAGACTTTTTCTCAAAATGTCTAAGTCTCTCACGGGCACTTTCCATCCAGCACAGAGCCTGGCTCATAGTAACCTTGGAGGTAGGCTTCGGAAGGGTAAACACCCCGTATTCGGCAACCTTGTCGTGGACATCGTCGTGAATATCTCTTTTCACCATCAGGAGAACTGCAGACTGCATGGTGGAACAGATGTCGATGGCAAAACGAGTTCCGGAATCATCAGGCAGGGGTGAATTTATAATGACAAAATCGTATGTTTTTTCTGCCAGAGTCCTTTTTGCGGCGCTGACACTCTTTACCGTGTGCACAGGTCTGTATCGTAATTCCGGAAGGATATCCGCAAAGGCAGAGGTGAATGTGTCTGTTGCAGACACTATGAGTATACTGTAAACACTTTCTTTTAAACTCATACAACACCTCCTTCCTCAGTTTATCAAATCATAGGTTTATTACTATTTGTTGCAGTAAATGTCCAGTATTCTTTCAGGAATATGTTTTCTTATAAAATCACTGTTTTTTGCAGCTTCACGGGCAGCATCCAGGCTCATAGGCAGCTGTGTGAACTTGGACAGAGTATCTTCATCAGCTGTGAACAGGTTGATGTTGGCCGGATCCTGAAGCTCGGTTTTGTTTCGGATTCCATCCATGGCAGAATAAATCATCAAAGCAAATGCCAGATAGGTGTTGGCGGCCGGGTCAGGTGATCTCAGCTCTGCTCGTCTGTATTCACCCATTGCGGCAGGGACTCTAACCAGCTGAGAGCGATTCTCTTCTGACCATGAAATATACTTGGGAGCTTTGCCGGAGCCGAAACGACGGTAGGAGCTTTCCAGAGGATTAAGGAACACGGTCATGTCGGAAATGTGGTCCAGGATTCCTGCAATCATGTAGTCCATATTGTCACTTTTGTCCCTGGATGTTACTGACATATTAATGTGGAATCCGTTTCCCGGATAGTTTTCCAAAGGTTTAGGGCTGAAATCCGCATACAGACCGTTTCTGTTTGCTACTGTTTTTACCACAGTCTGAAAGACCACTGCATAGTCTGCTGCTGTCATGGGGTCTGAGTAACGAAAATCAATTTCATTCTGTCCCGGACCTTCTTCGTGATGGGAACTTTCAATATGTATTCCAAGCTGTTCCAATGTCAGGCAAACCTCACGCCTGATGTTTTCGCCCCTGTCCTCAGGAGCAATATCCATATATCCGGCATTGTCATAAGGTTCAATGGTCGGATTGCCTTTATCGTCAAGGTTAAAGAGGTAAAACTCCTGTTCAGCACCAAAGTAGAAGCTGAAACCGTCATTCTCGGCATCCTCAATTGCCTTCTTAAGAATCCAACGGGAATCACACTCAAAGGGTCTTCCGTCAGGATATGTAATACTGCAGAACATCCGAACCACACGGCCGTGTTCAGGTCTCCAAGGGAGAGGCATCAAAGTATCACCATCCGGATGAAGCAGTAAGTCAGAATGAGCCTCATCGCCAAAGCCTTTTATGGCCGATGCATCTACGGCAATTCCGTATTCAAAGGCACGAGGAAGCTCCTGGGGCATAATAGAAATGTTTTTCTGCTTTCCAAAAACGTCACAAAAGGCAAGACGAATAAACTTTACATCCTCTTCAAGAACATATTGCATAACCTCTTGTACTGAATACTTCATAAGTCAACCTACTTTCTATGAATTTGCTACACGTCATATGATGCTGCTTATGTCATGTGGGGCAGCATCAATTATTTCCACATTATATCATATAATTGAATAATTCTTGCTATATTATTTTGGTATTTTTGACAAATATTGATCCGTAATAAAACAAAAGTAGTTGACAAAGCTTTTTTATAGGTGTATCATCTCTTTCATAAAGGCAAAGGCGTCTTTGAGGTTAATTCCTTGAAGACCCTTTGCCCTTTTTTATTAGTGCTTCCATGGCACAATTAAATAATATGCTGAAGGCAAAGGCGTCTTTAATGCATCTGCATTGGGGACGTCTGTCTTTAATTTCAGAATAAAATTACGGAGGAAGAAAAAATGTGTTCTATTATAGGTTACTGCGGTCCGGTGGCCGATTTTGATAAATTTAGGAAGGGCTTTCAGGAAACTGTTTCCAGAGGTCCTGATGACAGCAGAACAGTGAATGCGGGGAAAGGTATTCTAGGTTTTCACAGACTAGCAATTATGGGTTTGACTCCCTCGGGTATGCAGCCATTCAAGCTTGGAAAAAGCTATGTTGTCTGCAACGGTGAAATCTACGGCTTTGATAAGCTGAAGAAGGAACTTTCCGGCGAATATACCTTTGAGAGCGATTCGGACTGTGAGATTCTGCTCCCTATGTATGAAAAATACGGAACAGACATGTTTTCCATGCTGGATGCAGAATTCGCATGTATCATATATGACGGAGAAAACGATAAGTTTATCGCAGCCAGAGACCCTATAGGCATCAGACCTTTATATTATGGATTTGACGAGAAGGGCACCATAGTTTTTGCAAGCGAAGCAAAGAACCTGGTAGGACTAGTGGAAAAAATCTCTCCCTTCCCACCGGGACACTACTATAAGGACGGAAGCTTTACCTGCTACTGTGATATTGCAAGGGTAGAGGAATACTCCCATGACGACCTTGAGACAGTATGCAGGAACATCCGAGACAAACTGGTAGCCGGTGTGGAAAAACGACTTGTAGCCGATGCAAAGGTAGGCTTTCTTCTTTCAGGAGGATTGGACTCATCTCTTGTATGTGCTATTGCAGCAAAGAAAAGTAAAGAGCCGATAAAAACCTTTGCAATCGGTATGAGTGAAGATGCTATCGACCTGAAATATGCTAAACAGGTCGCTGACTTTATCGGAAGTGACCACAAAGAGATTTTCATGACAAGTGATGAGGTGACAGCTTCTCTTGAAACTGTAATCAAACTGCTTGGAACCTATGATATCACGACGATTCGTGCCTCCATGGGAATGTATCTTATATGCAAGGCAATCCATGAGCAGACTGATATTCGCGTTTTGCTGACAGGAGAAATCTCTGACGAGCTCTTTGGATACAAGTACACGGATTTTGCACCGGATGCAGAAGCATTCCAGGCTGAATCTCAGAAGAGAATCAGAGAATTGCACATGTATGATGTATTGAGAGCAGACAGATGCATTTCCGTAAACTCATTGGAAGCAAGAGTTCCTTTCGGAGATTTAGACTTTGTTAAATACGTAATGGCCATAAATCCTGAAATGAAGATGAATAAATACGGAAAGGGAAAATACCTGCTCAGACATGCCTTTGAAGAGGGTGAATACCTGCCTGATGAGATTCTCTGGAGGGAAAAAGCTGCCTTCTCAGATGCAGTGGGACATTCGATGGTAGATTACCTGAAAGATTACGCCGAAAAAACATACACTGATGAAGAATACGAAGAAAAAACAGCGGGATATACATATGCACCACCTTTCACCAAAGAATCTCTTCTTTACAGAGAAATCTTTGAAAAGTACTATCCGGGTCAGGCAGAAATGATTGTGGATTTCTGGATGCCTAACAAGGAATGGGACGGCTGCGATGTAAATGATCCATCCGCCAGAGTGCTGTCTAACTATGGGGACAGCGGAAAGTAAGAACTGTTAAAAACATTGACATTCCTCCCTAAAAGGTGTATCATAACCTAGGTAAGGGCAAAGGCGTCTTTAAGTTTAATGTAGCTTAAAGGAGTCTTTGCCTTTTTTCTTAGAAAAATCCATTTGATATTACACTAAAGGAGGATAATTGTAATGGAAAAATGTGAACAGTTATATGAGGGAAAAGCAAAAAAAGTATTTTTAACAAAGGATCCTGATGTACTAATCGTATCATATAAGGACGATGCAACCGCTTTTAACGGACTGAAAAAGGGAACAATTGTCGGAAAAGGAGCAATCAATAACCGTATGACAAACCTGCTGTTTCAGAAAATAGAAGCGCAGGGAGTACCTACCCACTATGTTGAGGAATTGAACGACAGAGAAACTGCCGTAAAGAAGGTGCAGATCGTTCCGCTGGAGGTAATAGTGCGAAATGTTGCGGCAGGCAGCTTTTCCAAAAGACTTGGCATAGAAGAAGGAACAGAGCTGAAGGAGCCTACAATCGAATTCTCTTACAAGAATGACGACCTAGGGGATCCTTTAATCAACAGCTATTTTGCAAGAGCATTAGACCTTGCGACAGCAGAAGAAATTGAAACCATTAAGGAATACGCTTTTAAGGTAAACGATATTCTGAAAGAGGAATACATGAAGGCAGGCCTGCGTCTTATCGACTTTAAAATCGAGTTCGGTCGTTTCCACGATGAAATCATTCTTGCAGATGAAGTATCCCCTGATACATGCCGTCTGTGGGACATCGAAACGGGAGACAAGATGGATAAGGACAGATTCCGTAGAGATCTGGGAAATGTAGAGGAAGCGTATATAGAAGTAGCAAGAAGACTTGGACTGGATATTTAACCGTCTTTGTACAGTCTCTGGAGATAAAATCGGCTTTTCAGATGACGGATGTCAGGCCATGAGGCATCCAACGAAAAGCTGATTTTGTGATTTTGGGAGAAATAACAGAAAGAAACAGATCAGTGTCTCTGAGGAAAGGAGTTTTACATGACAAAGTATATATTTGTAACCGGTGGAGTTGTATCAGGACTGGGAAAGGGAATTACAGCCGCTTCCCTGGGACGTCTGCTTAAGGCAAGAGGTCTGAAGGTGGCAGCACAGAAGCTGGACCCATATATCAATGTGGATCCCGGCACTATGAGCCCTTATCAGCATGGAGAGGTCTATGTAACTGAGGACGGTGCAGAAACCGATCTGGACCTGGGACATTATGAAAGATTCATAGACGAGGATTTAAACAAATATTCAAACCTTACGACCGGAAAAGTATACTGGAATGTTCTGAATAAGGAGCGCAGAGGAGAGTATCTGGGTTCTACGGTACAGGTT
>JAQXLM010000048.1 GCA_029012125.1 Eubacteriaceae bacterium
GAGGTAGGAAAAAATGGCTAAAGCTGTAAAGAAAGCAGTTAGAAAAAAGAAAAGAGAACGTAAGAACATTGAAAAAGGCCAGGCACATATCCAATCCACCTTTAACAATACATTAGTTACTCTTACAGATATGGACGGAAACGCACTTTCATGGTCCAGCGCTGGCTCCCTGGGATTCAAGGGATCCAAGAAATCAACTCCATTCGCTGCTCAGATGGCTGCTGAAGAAGCAACAAAGGGTGCTATGGAACATGGTTTAAAGACAGTTGAAGTTTATGTAAAGGGTCCAGGCTCCGGAAGAGAAGCTGCTATCAGAGCACTTCAGGCTGCAGGTCTTGAAATCACAATGATCAAAGACATCACACCAATTCCGCACAACGGATGCAGACCACCAAAGAGAAGAAGAGTCTAATTGAAGGGAGGAGTAATATAAAATGGCAAGATATACAGATGCTAACTGCAGACTATGCAGAAGAGAAGGTCAGAAGCTTTTCTTAAAAGGCGAAAGATGCTACAGCGCTAAGTGTGCTATCGAAAAGAGAAATTACGCTCCTGGACAGCACGGACAGGCAAGAAAGAAAGTTTCCGAATATGGTCTACAGTTAAGAGAAAAGCAGAAGGCAAAGAGATTCTACGGACTTCAGGAAAAGCAGTTCAGAAACCTGTTTGACAAGGCTGCTAAGAGACAGGGTAAGACTGGTGAAAACCTGTTAATCTTACTGGAAACAAGACTGGATAACGTAGTATACAGACTGGGATTTGCTTCATCAAGAAAGGAAGCAAGACAGTTAGTTGTTCACGGTCACTTCACAGTTAACGGAAAGAAAGCTACAGCTCCAGCAATGGAACTGAAGGCAGGAGACGTTGTAAAGGTTAAGGAAAAGAGCACTAACTCACCTAAGTTCAAAGAAGTTAAAGATATGGCTATCACTGTTCCTGCATGGATGTCAGTTGAAGTTGAAAAGTTAGAAGGTAAAGTTGTAGCTATGCCTACAAGAGAAGAAATCGATACTCCTGTAGCAGAGCACTTAATCGTCGAATTGTACTCCAAATAATATTCCTGCATAGGGTAATGATTATTGGATTAAGAAGGAGGTTTTTTTAGTGATCGAAATCGAAAAACCAACGATAAACAAATTTGTAGATGAAGACGGTATGTACGGCAAGTTCGTAGTTGAACCACTGGAAAGAGGTTACGGAACTACTCTTGGAAACTGCATGAGAAGAATTCTTCTCAGCTCACTTCCGGGCGCTGCTGTAACATCCGTAAAAATCGACGGAATACTTCACGAGTTTTCAACTATTCCAGGAGTTAAAGAAGACGTCACTGAAATCATTCTTAACCTGAAGAAACTCGCTGTAAGATTAAACGGCGATAACACAAAGAGAGTGATTATCAATGCAGTAGGTCCTAAGGAAGTAACTGCAGCTGACATTATCGGTGATTCAGAGATGGAAATCTTCAATCCTGACCTGCATATTGCAACTCTTGAGGAAAATGCAACTCTTGTTATGGAAATCAATCTTGCAAGAGGCAGAGGCTATGTTCCTGCAGATCAGAACAAGACTGAAAACACACCAATTTCAGTTATTCCAGTTGACTCAATCTACACTCCTGTAAGAAAGGTCAACTACACTGTAGAAAACACAAGAGTTGGTCAGGTTACTGACTTTGATAGATTAATCCTTGAGATCTGGACAGACGGTTCAATCACACCTGAAGAGGGTGTTTCCATCGGTGCAAAGATTATGCAGGAACACCTGAACCTGTTCATTCAGCTTGATGATTCAACAGATGGACTTGAAATCATGGTGGAAAAGGAAGAAGACCAGAAGGTAAAAGCTCTTGAGATGACAATTGAAGAACTTGAACTATCAGTTCGTTCTTTCAACTGCCTGAAGAGAGCAGCTATCAATACTGTTGAGGAATTAACAGCACGTTCAGAAGAAGATATGATGAAGGTTAGAAACCTTGGTAAGAAGTCTCTGGATGAAGTAAAGGCAAAATTAGAGGAATTAGGTCTTGGTCTTAGACCAAGCGACGAATAAAGTAGCAAAGAAAGGAGAACAGTAATGCCAGGATACAGAAAACTGGGCAGAGATTCTGCTCACAGAAAGGCTATGCTTAGAAATCTAGTTACTGATCTTTTCAGAGAAGGTAGAATCACAACTACTGACATGAGAGCAAAAGAAGCTAGAAGAATGGCAGAAAAGATGATTACATTAGCTAAACGCGGTGATCTTCACGCAAGAAGACAGGTTTTGGCTTATGTATACGACGAGACAGTTGTAACAAAGCTATTTGAAGAAATAGCTCCAAAATATGCTGACAGAAACGGTGGATACACAAGAATTCTTAAGCTGGGACCTAGAAGAGGGGACAGCGCTGAAGAAGTATTCCTTGAATTAGTATAATAGAAGACTTCAGCATTACGCACGGCGGTTTACCGCCGTGTTTTTTTGTTGAGACAGGCCTGAGAAAGAGAGGAAATTAAGTATGTGAGGGCTTTGATGAAATGGCCAAACACGGACTTGAGATATAATGACCCCTATGTTAGAATTGACTCATGGGAGATTTTATTTTATATATCACACTTGCTGTAATCGGCTATTTGATATCAATCAGGCTGGTTAAGGGAGAGAAAATTCTGCTCATAACGGGCAAAATACAGACTGTAGCAATCGTCATACTTTTATTTGCACTTGGGAGTCGCATGGGATCTAACGAGGAGGTATTGCATAATCTGGGAGACATCGGCATATATGCCCTGGCCATAATTGCATTTTCAGTTATAGGCACAGTGCTATGTGTTAGTATAGCGCGACGAGTGATGGGGTTTGACCGCTATGGTTATATCAAAGACAACACCCTTGCTACTGTTCCGGAAGGAATTGAATCCGAGCCATTTGAACCGGAAGAGGCAGAAAGAAGCGGAAACCGTATGACTGTCATAATCCTGGTTACGGTAATTCTGGGAATGGTAACCGGGTATTTTCTTGTGCAAAAAGGTATCATATCCTATGACAGACTAAGTGACATAGCGGGAACAATAATCAGATTCGGCCTGTGCGGTCTGTTGTTTCTGGTTGGAATGGATATCGGTCAGGAAGAAAGTCTCATAGAAGAAATAAAGAAAAGCGGACTGAGAATAATGGTATTCCCCTTTATGACAATAATGGGCACACTTTTGGGATGCATTGTAATAGGCCTTATTCTGCCCACCAGCATTCTGGAAACGGTAACCGTAGGAGCAGGACTGGCGTGGTACTCTTTTGCACCTGTGGTAATACTGGACAGCGGATATGTTACGCTTAGCGCCATATCATTTTTGTATAACGTTTTCAGAGAACTAACATCACTTCTTCTTATTCCGATAGTAGCCAAAAGAGTAGGCTATATTGAAGCAGTATCGCTGCCTGCTTCAGGCGCCATGGATGTATGTTTGCCTGTTGCGGTACGATCCACCAGACCGGGAATGGTGGTATATTCCTGCACCGTGGGAATAGTATCAAGCATTGCAGTTCCAATTCTGGTGCCATTCTTCCTGGGAATTATGTAAAATGTGGGTTTGCAAAACTGTTACTAAAATGATAGACTATACTGCGAGGTGAAAAATAATGAAAGAAATTACTACTGAAAGATTCAAATTTATGAGCCATAGGGAATGCGAGTTTTTTCCTTGTCACGAAGGTGCGGATCCGGAGAACTTCAACTGCCTTTTCTGCTACTGTCCGCTATACGCTCTAGGTGACAAATGCGGGGGAAACTTCTTTTACCATGAGGAAAATGGCGTGAAAGACTGTAGTAACTGCTTAATTCCACACACAAGAAAAGCCTTTGAGTATATTAACGCACATTTCAAAGACATCAAGGAATTGGCAAAGAAAAGCGAGTAAAGGAATGAGGATAAACTCAGCCAAAATACTTGATTTAAATTCAGGAATTGAGTATAATAGCTTTGTAACTAAATAAAATTCTATGTTCCGTTCGGGATAGGTTATTTGATTTATACTGAACGGCTAAGAGGGAAGCAGGTGAGAGTCCTGCGCGGTCCCGCCACTGTAACGGAGGAGCGGTTTCCGATACCACTGAGATAACATCTCGGGAAGGGGAAACACGTGATGATGCCTTAGCCAGGAGACCTGCATAGAATAATTCCTTCCGGCGAGGAACCGGCATGAGGAATGCAAGCAGCAAATACGGGCTGTGGGGTTATCCACAGTTCTTTTTTTATGTGAACGGATGACCAAGCTTTTCATTCTTTTCTGAGGCAGGAGTAGTCAACCTGCCTCCTTTTTTGTGGAAAAATAGCAATACGTCTATAATCATGTGGCACTGATTTCAATCAGCAGCCACCTCCCTTTTTCTTGGAAAGCAAACAGATTTGTGATAAAATATATAGACTACATCATAAGGAGAATGGGTATGAGTCTGGATAGATTAAACAGTAAACAGCGAGAAGCGGCAGAGTGTATGGAGGGACCTCTTCTGATCTTGGCAGGAGCCGGATCAGGCAAAACCAGCACCATGACCGAAAGAATAGCATATATGATCGGACAGGGGATTTCCTCCTACAACATACTGGCGGTAACCTTTACCAATAAGGCGGCAGGAGAGATGAGAACAAGAGTTGAAGCACTGGTGGGAAACTGCAGCGACATGTGGATTCTGACCTTTCACTCCATGTGCCTGCGCCTGCTCAGATATCACTGTGAGAAGGTGGGATACAAGGATAATTTCGTCATATATGACGGCACAGACCAGAAGACTTTAGTAAAAGGCATATTAAAAGAGAAAAACATCAATGAGAGAGAATACAGTCCTCAGTATCTTCTGAGCATTATAAGCAAAAGCAAGGAAAAGGGACTGGATGCAGAAGGCTACAAGAATGTCACAGAGGACAACTATAAAACACGAGTTATCTACGAAGTGTTTAAGGAGTACCAGACACAGCTGAAGAAAAACAACGCCATGGACTTTGATGACCTGCTGTTGAATGCCTTGAGACTGCTGGAAAGAAACGAGGATATCCTCCTGAAGTATCAGAACAGATTCAGATACATAATGGTGGACGAATACCAGGATACTAACCATATACAGTATAAGATTATTAAGCTGCTGGCAGAGTCACACCGCAACATCTGCGTGGTTGGAGACGATGACCAGTGCATTTACCAGTGGAGAGGGGCAGACATAAGAAACATTCTGGATTTTGAAAAGGACTTCCCGGAAGCAAAGGTGGTAAAGCTGGAGCAGAATTACAGGTCCATGGGAAATATCCTGGCCGCAGCCCACTCAGTCATTTCCAACAACAAAGGCAGAAAAGCAAAAAAGCTTTGGACTGACAAGGAAGAGGGAGACAAGATAAAGTATTTCAGGGCTGAGACCGAGAGAGACGAGGCCTACAAGGTGGCATGGGAAATCGATCTCCTGAAAAGAGGGACTATGAAGTACAGCGATTTTGCCATTTTATACAGGACAAACGCTCAGTCAAGACAGTTTGAAGAGGCACTTACAAGACGAGACATACCGTACAGGGTTCTGTCAGGTCTTCGCTACTACGATCGAAAAGAAATCAAAGACATGATTGCATACATGCGACTGGTGGTAAATCCACAGGACAATCTTTCTCTTAGGAGAATCATCAATGAGCCAAAACGAGGTGTAGGCTCCAAGTCGGTGGAGAAGCTGGAGGCATTGGCAAGACTGAGAGGTGAAAGCGTACTCGACGCCCTGGGCCATGAGGACATTCTGTCATCTCTTTCCAACAAAGCTTACAAAGGCGTCAAAGCAATGGTAGACTGCATTACCGGCTGCAGGGCAGAGAGAGAAAACCTTATGGTTTCCGACATATACGACCAGCTTCTGATAGGAACCGGGTATATGCAGGCTTTGGAGGACGAGAAGACTGTAGAGGCAGAGAGCAGAATAGAAAACCTGATGGAATTCAAATCCGTAATTTACGATTACGAGAAGGATTGTCAGGATGAAGGAAAGCTGCCTACCATAGATGAGTTTATGGAGAAACTTACTTTGATGGCAGAAGTCGATAATCACGATGAAACACAGGACGCGGTGGTCTTGATGACTATGCACAGTGCCAAGGGACTGGAATTCCCGGTAGTCTTCCTTCCGGGAATGGAAGACGGACTGTTCCCGGGCAGCAGATCCTTTGACAGTACAGAAGGCATGGAGGAAGAGAGAAGACTTTGCTATGTAGGCATGACACGTGCCAAGGAGAAACTGATACTTTCCAGCGCTGCCATGAGAACACTATACGGAAGAACTGATTACACCAGAGAGTCTCAGTTCCTGAGAGAGCTGGACAAGAGGCTGGTGGAAGGAGACGCTATTTACGAGAGAAAATCCAGAGACATAGGTATCGGCGTATCCACCGGATCCTTAGACGGATTCTCACTGGATGAGAGCCCTAAACCATACGACCCGCTGAAGTATGCCAGAGCTGCAACCAGAGAAAATGTCATGGGAATGGCAGCGGGAAACGATGAAAGTTTTGAGCCGGGAGATGCAGTTAACCATGTTAAGTTCGGATCCGGACTGGTTCTGGAGCAGGATAAGAGCACGGTTACGGTCATGTTCGACAGTGTAGGAAGAAAGAAGCTTGCCAAAGGCTTCCCGGGATTGAAAAAAGTATAAAAACCAGGTTGAAGAAGGAACAAAATGGAAGATAAGAAAAATCTCATAAAAGAGAAAATTGAAATACTGAACAGAGCAGCAAAGGCATATTATCAGGACGCCACTGAAATCATGTCCAATTACGAGTACGATAGACTGTATGATGAACTGGTTGAACTGGAAAATGAGACAGGCATCATCATGGCAAACAGCCCAACACAGAAGGTGGGTTACGAGATTTTATCGGACCTGCCGAAGGAGCAGCATCCAAGCAGAATGCTGTCCCTGGATAAGACAAAGGACAGAGATGCTCTGGCTGCATGGCTGGGAAACCAGAAGGGTCTGCTGTCATGGAAGCTTGATGGACTGACCATCGTTCTGACATATGAGAATGGGGCTCTTATTAAGGCTTTGACAAGGGGAAACGGCGATGTTGGGGAAGTAATAACAAACAACGCAAAAGTCTTTGAAAACGTGCCTTTAGGGCTTCCTTTCAAGGGTAGACTGGTGCTCAGGGGAGAAGCTGTTATCAGATACAGTGATTTTGAGAAAATTAACGCATCCATTGCCGAGGCTGAAGCGAAATACAAGAATCCGAGAAATCTGTGCAGCGGCTCAGTGAGACAGCTGAACAACAAAATTACAGCGGAAAGAAAGGTCAACTTCTTTGCTTTCAGCCTGGTTGAGGCCACAGGCGAAGGCGGCCCGGGAGAAGAGAGTCGCGAAGAGCAGCTTAAGTGGCTAAAGGCTCAGGGCTTTGATGTTGTAGAATACAAAGCCGTAACAGCTGACACGGTTGTGGAAGCAGTGGGAGCTTTTGAAGATGGGGTAGAAGGAAACGATTTGCCGTCGGACGGTTTGGTTCTGACTCTGGATGATATTCCCTACAGCAGAAGTCTGGGAACGACTGCAAAATTCCCGAGAGACTCCATAGCTTTTAAGTGGAAAGACCAGGAGGCTGAGACCACTCTTCTGGAAATTGAGTGGAGTGCCTCACGTACAGGACTGATTAACCCGGTAGCCATATTTGCGCCTGTTGAGCTAGAGGGCACTACCGTAAGCCGTGCATCGGTTCACAATATAAGTGTTATGAGAGACCTGAAGCTTGGCATAGGCGACACCATAACCGTATACAAGGCAAACATGATAATTCCTCAGATTGCCGAAAATCTTACAGGAAGCAACAATATAGAGATACCTGATAAGTGCCCGGTCTGCGGAGGTCACACGGTTATAAAAAACGAAACAGGCGTGGAGACACTGTACTGCACCAATAATGCCTGTCAGGCAAAGCAGATAAAGAGCTTTACCCTTTTTGTGTCCAGAGATGCCATGAACATCGACGGACTGTCAGAAGCTACTGTGGAGAAGCTGGTTGACCTGGGCTTTATCAAAGATTTTGCGGATCTGTTTAAACTGGAACGATTCAGAGACGAGATTGTTCAGATGGAAGGCTTTGGGGTTAAGTCCTTTGATAATCTGCAGGAGTCAGTGAAGGTGGCATCAAAGACCACTCCTGAGCGATTGCTGTACAGTCTGGGAATACCGGGAATCGGTGTGGCTAACGCAAAGGTTATTGCAAAAGCCTGCGACAGAAAATGGTCTGTCATGGAAAGTCTCACAAGAGAGCAGCTGACAGAGATCGACGGTATCGGTGAAATAATGGCGGATGCCTATGTATCGTATTTTGACGATGAATGTCATAAGCAGGTGGTTGCAGAGCTTCTGGAGGTTTTGACCCTGGATGAAACGGTAGAGGAAGGGGAAGAATTTCTGAAGGGAATAACCTTCGTAATAACAGGTTCGCTGAACTACTACGAGAATCGTGATGCATTGAAGGCTGAGATTGAAAGAGCAGGAGGAAAGGTTGCCGGTTCTGTCAGTGCGAAAACGGGTTACCTGATTAACAATAATGTAAACTCCACATCGGGCAAGAACAAAAAAGCCAAGGAATTAGGAGTTACGATAATAGATGAAGAAACAATAAGAAACTGGTTAGAGAAAGGCTCGGTAGAATAAATGTTGAAGGTAGGTAAGCTTGACAGCGATGTTTTGCAGAAAATAGTAATAGACAAGATAGACTATAAAAGACCTGAGGTGCTGACCCGCGCCGGAATTGGGGAGGATTGTGCGGTAATCGACTTCGGTCCGTACGAGTGTGTGATTTCCACAGACCCTATTACCGCATCGGTGAAGGATATAGGGAGACTGGCAATACACATTTCATGTAACGACATTGCCAGCAACGGAATAGAGCCTCTGGGCATTACTCTTGCCGTAATGCTGCCGGAAGGTACTACTGAAGAGGACATTGAGACCATAATGGCTCAGGCCGGAGAGGCCTCTAGAATTACGGGTGTTGAAATCATCGGCGGACATACAGAGGTTACAAAAGCAGTCAACCAGCCGGTTATAGTATCTACAGCCTTTGGCCGCGGAGTGGCAGGTTCATCTCAGAGTGCGAAAAACATGAAGGTTGGGGACTGCATCCTCATGACCAAGAAGGCCGGTCTTGAGGGAACAGGAATTGTAGCAAGCGAATACGGTGACAGCCTTGTTACTTTAGGAGTTTTGACAGAAGAAGAAGTGCAGCATGGTAAGGAGCTTCTGGATCAGGTCAGCGTGGTTAAGGAAGGCGTGATAGCCGGTGGTATTGGAACTGCAGGAATGCACGATGTGACCGAGGGAGGAATTCTCGGTGCAATCTGGGAGATGTGTCACATTGCCGGATTAGGAGCGCAGGTTGAATTGGAAGCCGTAGATGTGGACCCTGTGACTCTGAAAATAGCAGATTATTATCATATCGACTATTTACGATTAATTTCCAGCGGATGCATGCTTATTATCGCGGAACCTGAAAAGAAGAATCAGATTATGGCGGAAATTCAGGCAGCGGGAATAGATGTAAGCTGTATCGGACAGATAAGAGCTGCAGGGGAAGGCCTGACCATGGTCGACGCTGAAGGAAAGAAAGCGGCCATAGCTCCACCTGATGCCGACGAACTATACAAGATAATTTGTTGACACAGCTACAAAAAAACAATATAATAGTTAAGATGACAATTGAAAATTGCCCTTATATAGCTCCGCTTGGTATGGTTTGGGTCCTGCGCAATGAGACACCGTGAACCTTGTCAGGTCCGGAAGGAAGCAGCAATAAGCGGAGGTTCTTATGTGCCGCAGATAAGCCTTCTCCAACGCCGGTGGAGCTATACAAGGGCAATTTTATTACCTATGGAGGGAAAATGTACACAGCGTTATACAGAACTCAGAGACCTGAGATTTTCTCTGAAGTTATAGGGCAGGATCACATTGTTAAAATACTTAAGAATCAGATAGAGACCGGTACGGTAAGTCATGCCTATCTGTTTTGTGGAACTCGCGGAACGGGTAAGACTACTACGGCCAGAATTCTGGCTAAGGCGGTAAACTGTCTGGAGGCCGACTCAGATGGAGAAACACCATGTGGGCATTGTGCCAACTGTATGGCTATTAAAGAAGGCACCTTCATGGACGTAATCGAAATAGACGCGGCATCTAACAATGGTGTGGAAAACATTCGTGAGCTTCGTGAAAGCGTAAAATATCCTCCTGCAGTAGGCAGAAAGAAGGTGTACATAATAGACGAGGTGCACATGCTGTCTACAGGTGCGTACAACGCTCTTTTGAAAACCTTGGAGGAACCACCTGAGAATGTCATGTTCATTCTTGCAACCACAGACCCTCAGAAGCTGCCACAGACTATACTTTCCAGATGCATGAGGCTTGACTTTAAGAGAGTACCTGAAAAGGTTTTGATTGATCACATGGGAGAAATCTGCAGGGCTAAGGGAATAGAAATAACTGAAAGCGCTTTGAGGCTTCTTGCAGCCAATGCAGACGGATCCGTTCGAGACGGTTTGAGCATACTGGATCAGTGTCTGGCCGGAGGAGATACCAGACTGGACAGAGACACGGTGTTGGAATTTCTTGGAACCGTATCCGAAGATTTTTTTATAAACCTGACCGAAAGAGTAGCTCTTCACGATGTTGCAGGGTCGTTACTGGCAGTTGATGAAGCTTTGTCCGACGGTAAGGATGTAAAGCAGCTGATGAAGGACTGGATGAGCCACTACAGAAGTCTGCTGATTACCAAATACATTAAAAATGCGGAAGATATGCTGAACATGTCTTCGGAAAACATAGAAAAAATCAGGCAGCAAAGCAACCGGATTTCTCTGGAGGAAATCAATTCAGCCATATTGACTTTATCAAAGACCATAAATGATGCAAGATACTCATCTCAACCGCGAGTTCTGCTGGAGCTGGCAATAGTCATGATTGCAGATGGGCTTGGCATAAACGATCAGTTTAGCAGAACAGGGGGAAGAAGCACCGGAGCAGGTGCAGGTCCCGGCACAGGCTATGGCGTAAGCCAGGGAGGTGCAGCAGGCGGTTCAGCATCAAAGTCATCGGTGGCCGGAAGCAGGAGTGCGGCATCCGGTTCAGGGGCAGGTGGACGGGCCCATCAGCCGGAAGGAGGAGAAACTTCCACCGGACAGACTCAGCAAGGCACACCGGCACAGCCTGAATACGATTTTGATGACATCTGGGCAAGAGTTTTCGAGGAAGGCGAAGCCCTTCAGGGAAGCTATAACCTGATCAGGACAGGAGCAGTACTTGCAGGTATCAATGACAGCGAATTTAAGGTTATCGCTCAGAGCGAGTTTATTTTAAGATATATCGAGCAAAACCGTCAGCAGATATGTGACATCATGGAGAAAATCGTGGGCAAAAGGCTTAAGCTGGTTTGTAAAACTCAGGATCAGGCTGATTCCCATGAGGAGCCCCATAACTATGATCAGATAGCTAAAGAAGTAGAAAATAAATTAAATCTAGGCATACACGTAAAAGTAGAATAGGCATACCCGTAAAAAATGATAGGAGGATAATATTATGGGAAGAGGAATGAGAGCAGGAAAAAAACCTAAGACTAAGGCACCTGGAATGGGTGGAGGAAATATGCAGAAGCAGCTGCAGCAGGTTCAGGCTATGCAGCGTCAGATGGAATCTGTTCAGGCTGAAATCGAGGAAAAAGAACTTACAACTACAGCAGGTGGCGGTGCAGTTAACGTAACAGTAAACGGTAAAAGAGAAATCGTAAACCTGACAATCGACAAAGACGTTGTAGATCCTGACGACGTAGAGATGCTTCAGGACCTTGTAATGGCTGCAGTGAACGAAGCCATGAGACAGATTGAAGAGGTTTCCAACGCAGAAATGAGCAAAATTACCGGAGGACTGGGAATTCCCGGATTATTCTAATGAGACAGTATCCGAGACCACTGGCCAAGTTAATAAATGAGCTGTCAAAGCTTCCGGGCATAGGTAACAAAACCGCCCAGAGGCTGGCTTTCCATGTCCTTTCATTAAGCGACACAGAGGCATCCGCCCTTGCCAACGCAATCCTTGAGGCAAAGCAGACCATGAAGTACTGCGAAATCTGCGGCAATCTTACAGATACAGACCCATGCTACATCTGCTCTGACAAAACACGCAGACAGGACATTATCTGTGTAGTCGAAAGTCCAAAGGACGTTATGGCTATGGAAAGAATGAAGGAATTCGACGGCCTGTACCATGTTCTCCACGGCGCAATCTCACCAATGGACGGAATAGGCCCTGAGGACATTAACCTGAAAGCACTTATTCGTCGTCTTCAAAACAGCGATGTAAAAGAAATCATACTGGCTACCAATCCAAACATCGAAGGTGAAGCCACTGCAATGTACATTGCCAGACTTATCAAACCGTCCGGCATCAAAGTTACCAGAATCGCCAACGGAATTCCTGTTGGCGGGGATCTTGAGTACGCAGACGAGGTCACCCTTCTGAAAGCGATGGAAGGCCGCCGCGAACTATAGCGAAGAATATAAAGATAACAAAGATAACAAAGATAATAATGATTATGATGAGACACAAGGTGGGCCACTGATGACACAACGTGCCTCTCAGACTGTAGACAAAGGCTCTGACCTCAAGCAAGAGGTTCAGAGCTTTTTCAATGTCTGAATGCCTATTCTTTTGAGCTATCGGTTGGAGTGCCGGTTAATTCATACTCCTGCAAACACAAGAAGCATAATAGTTCCTGGTATGCCAAGAATACCTACGGTAACGGCGGTGATAATATTAATAGGAACAAGAATTCCAAAATTTGCACCTATAAAATTGATTAGAATCAGGAGAATAGCTCCCGCGATACTGTTGAGAATAAGCTTTAATATGATTTTTATGGGCACAACGAGGATTCTTCCGAAAAGAAAAATCAATATAAGCATTCCACCGAATGTCAAGAAAACGCCCATTTCTGTTCCCATAGTTAATATGACCTCCAATATTTGTCTTACTGTATAAAATATGTCAAATGGGAATAAAATAGAATATATCAAGTAAAAAAAGGAGGGTAACAGATATGAGAGCAAAAACAATGACAGAAAACCAGATGATTATTGACTCTATCAGAAATGCCCGAAATGAAGTGGAGGATGCAACCAGGCTTTTTAACGAACTTACAGATACAAGCGCTATAGATTATGCGTCATACAATCTGCTGGCAGCCAAGACCAAGTATTCATATCTGATACAGATTGCAAAAGAAAAAGGCATGAGCGTGTAGCCCATGCCTTTGCAATATCAATTTGTAACCGCGCTATTGCCTGAATCCGCGCTGCAAAATATTTTAGCCGAAAATTCCAAGCTTGAAGAATGAGTCAATCTGACCAAGAAGTACAAGAACCATCATCAGCGGAGCAACAAACTTGATGCAGAAGTCGTAGAACTTCTGAAGCTTGAACTTGTTTCCGTTAAGAGTAAGTTCTTCATCAACAAATGAGTTTGGCAGAATGATTGCCATGTAGCAAGCACCCAGAGGCATCAGGATACCTTCGGAGATAAGGTCGAATGTATCCAGCCAGCATCCCTGACCGAAGATCTGAGGGAAACCGTTTGCACCAAGACCGTCCATTGAAACGAAAATACCTTCAAGAAGAACGAATATACCTACAGCCATTACAGAGTTATTTCTAACCTTCTTCTTGTCCTTAGTAGGATCCTTTTCCAGCTGCTTATCCATTACTACAGCTGAAGTAGCTTCAAGTAATGCGATAGATGAAGTGATAGCTGCTATGAATACAAGTCCGTACAGAAGGAATCCGAACAGAGGTCCAAATGAACCCATTGCCTGGAATACAGTCTGTAATGTAATGAACAGTAATCCGGGACCGCCTGCAGGGTCCAGACCTGAAGCAAATACAGCCGGCATTACAGCCACACCTGCAAGAATAGCGATAATAGTATCAGCGATTGGAATGATCAAAGCGCTTCTTTCAATGTTCTCGGTCTTCTTCATATATGAACCGTATGTAACGGTAATACCCATACCTAGAGAAAGTGAGAAGAACATCTGTCCGCCGGCAGCAGCCAGTACGCTAATGAAACCGGAACCCTGGAACACATCCCAGTTTGGCTTGAACATGAATTCAAGTCCTGCAGATGCACCCGGTAATGTTACACTACGAGCGATTACGATTAACAGCATTACGAATAGTGCAGGCATTGCCACCTTGGTAAATCTTTCGATACCGCCGGAAACACCGCCTCTAACGATTATAATTGTTAAAAGAATAAAGATTACAGTAAACAGTACTGTCTGGAACTGGTCTGTAAAGAAGTTTGTGAAGTATTCACCGGAATCTGCTCCGTTTACACCCCAGCTGGCTCCAAACAAGTCACCCAGGTTTGCAATTGCATATTTGATGCAGTATCCACCCAGCATGCAATAGAAACCAAGGATTAACAGTGGTGAAATCCATGCGAACCAACCGATAAAGCTATACTTCTTATCGATGGATTCGAAAGCACCTACTACACCTTTTCCGGATCTACGACCTAATGCCAACTCACCGGTACAAATAACAAATCCAACAAAGATAACAAGAATCAAGTATAAAAGCAAGAATGCAAATCCGCCGTTTATACCCATCTTGTAGGGGAATCCCCAAAGATTGCCCAATCCAACTGCAGAGCCTATAGCAGCCATTAAAAACCCAAAACTGCTGCCCCATTGGCCCTTGTTATGCTGTTCCATTAAAAACCCTCCTAAATAATAAATGTAATAAAACGTATACCCCTACATTATATACATAGCAAAATGCCTTGTCAATATAAACACATAACATCACCACATTTTGTGAAAAATAACAAAATATGAGAGGCAAAAGCATGCCTCTCATGTGTTTTATACCATATTATTTCCCGAGTTTTCAGACATTTTCATGGTTTTCATAATACAAGCCGGAAAGCCTAAAGCAGATCTGTGAATCCGAAGAATGAGTTCAGCTGAACGATAATAAGCAGAGTCATAAACACAGGTGCAATATATCTTAAGCATATATTTACGAAACTGCGTGTTCTGTATGGACTTGAGCTCATTATTTCATCATCGATGTAGTTTCTGCGAGTCCATCCCAGCATAATTGTCATCAGTAGACATCCCAGTGGCATGAAGATTCCTTCTCCAAGCAGGTCGAATGCATCCAGCCATGTCTCAAGACTGAATGGATGCCAGAAACCGGATGAACCTAATGCGTCAGCAGAAACCAGAGTTGATCCTGCAACGGCAATTACTGTAATGAAAAGTATATATAGAGGTCTGTTGGCCTTTTTACCCTTTGCATGAGCCATATCGGTAAACGGTGCGATACCGCCCTCCATCATACCGATAGATGATGAAATTGCAGCAAAGAATACCAGCAGGTAGAAGAAAGCACCGAAAATAGAGCCAAAGCTTCCCATTCCGTTAAACACTGACTGAAGTGAAATGAACAGAAGGCTAGGGCCACCGGCAGGCTCCAAGCCGTAAGCGAATACAGCAGGCATAACAGCCAGTCCTGCAAGAATAGCGACGATAGTGTCAGCTACCGGAATGATAATGGCATTCTGCTCTATGTCAGCCTTTTTGTCCAGATAGGAGCCGAAGGCGATAATTGCAGCCGAGCCCAGAGAAAGTGAGAAGAACATCTGACCTCCTGCAAGACCGAGAACCTTTATCCAGCCCTTTCCACTGAAAACAGACCAGTCAGGCTTGAACATGAACTTTACACCATCCATTGCACCGGGAAGAGTGCAGCTTCTGATTACAACTATGATAAGCATAACCAGTAAAACCGGCATTGCAATTTTGCTGAATCTTTCCAGACCTTCAGCCACACCGGCAATAAGAATTGCAACGGTCAGGAACAGAAACAGCAGTCCGTATAATACTGCAGGTGTTCCGCTTGTAATAAACTGACCAAAAAAGTCTCCTGCCGCCATACCGTTAACGCCCCAGTCGGCACCAAAGACATCTCCCAGGTTGGCAACAAAGTACTTAATTACATATCCTCCGAAGGTGCAGTAGAAGCAAAGCAGACAAAAGGGAACAAGCATTTCAACAAAACCCGCAAAGCCGAAGCGCCTGTCACACATTTTGAAGGCTTCCGTAGCAGCCTTTTGTGTTTTTCTTCCTAAAGCGATTTCACCTACCATAAGTGGGTACCCTACGAAAATCGCCATAACCAAATAAATCAACAGGAAGGCGAAGCCGCCGCCAACTCCCATTTTATATGGGAAACCCCACAGATTTCCCAGTCCCACAGCCGTTCCGATAGAAACCATAAGGAAACCGAAATTGCTGTTGAACTTTCCTCTTTTCTGATCCAAAATAACTTCCTCCTTAATTATGCATAGTACCTTAAATTATACAGCTTTGTTTGGCAATCTGTCAACTTTTGTGTTACAATAATAAAAAGTTTAATCATGACGAGAGGTGGAACAGTATGAACGGAGTAGAGAGCAGTGAAAAAAAGAGAAGGATGAACAAGGAACTGAAAAGGTTTCTGTTCAGCACGCTGGGGGCTTTGATGGTAGGCTTTAACATTAAAACCCTGGTAAGAGCAGGAGGACTGTTTCCAGGAGGATTTGCCGGAATTACAATTCTGATACAGCAGATTTTCCAGACTTACATGGATATTGCCATTCCATACACATTAATATATATTCCTTTAAATCTCATACCTATTTATATAGGATTTAAATACCTGGGCAAGAAGTTTACCCTTTATTCGGTATATGTCATCGTCTTGGGAAGTATAATGACCGACCTGTTCCCGACAATCAATGTGACAGGTGACGTCCTGTTAATCTGTATTTTCGGTGGAATAATAAACGGTACAGCCATTTCCCTTTGCCTGATGGTAGGAGCCAGCGGAGGCGGAACCGACTTCATTTCAATTTACTTTTCTGAGAAGAAGGGTATCGACGCATGGAACTATATCTTCCTTGCCAACGTGTGTATACTGATAACAGCCGGAATACTGTTTGGTTTCGACAGAGCTCTCTATTCTATAATATTCCAGTTCTGTACGACACAGATAATTCAGACGCTGTTCAAGCGCTATCAGAAGCACACCATGTTAATTATTACAGAGCACTCTCAGGAGGTTTACGAGAAAATAAGAGAAGTAACCCATCATGACGCCACCCTGTTCAGAGGCATCGGGTGCTTTGAGGGCGTTGAAAGAGAAATGCTGTATTCTGTAGTGGGAAGTGAAGAGGTAGACCGGCTGATCAATGCCATCAAAGAGATAGATCCTAAGGCTTTTATCAACTCATTTAAGACGGAACAGATAAACGGCAGATTCTACAAAAGACCAAACGACTAAAGGAGAATACAATGGGACAATTCAAACTTGTTTCAGATTACAAGCCTACAGGCGACCAGCCTCAGGCCATAGATAAACTTGTTAAGGGTGTTTTAGAAGGGAAGAAACACCAGACCCTGATGGGTGTTACAGGTTCCGGTAAGACTTTTACCATGGCAAACATCATCGAGCAGGTGCAGAAGCCGACTCTGGTAATAAGCCACAACAAGACTCTGGCAGCCCAGCTTCACGGGGAATTCAAGGAGTTCTTCCCTGAGAACGCGGTGGAATATTTTGTATCCTACTACGACTACTACCAGCCGGAAGCCTATGTGCCATCCACGGACACGTACATTGAGAAGGATTCACAGATAAACGATGAAATTGAAAAACTGAGGCACTCGGCTACGGCAGCTCTGGCTGAACGCAGGGATGTCATAATTGTTGCGTCAGTTTCCTGCATATATGGACTGGGAAGTCCTTTTGACTATGAAAATCAGATGCTTTCCCTGAGACCGGGAATGGAGAAACCCAGAAACGAGATTTTGAGAAAGCTGGTGGATATTCAGTATAACAGAAACGATCTGGCCTTTGAGAGAGGAACTTTCCGTGTAAGAGGAGATATTATCGATATATTTCCTGCAGGCTCTGACAAAGCTATCAGAGTTGAGCTGTTTGGAGACGAGGTAGAGTCCATAAAAGAGATGAACCCATTGACAGGTGAAATACTGGGCATCAGAAACCATGTGGCAATCTACCCTGCATCCCACTATGTTACCACCAAGGAAAACATGGAAAGAGCCATAAGTACAATCGAGGCAGAGCTGGCAGAAAGAACCCAGTGGTTCCAGGACAGAGGAAAGCTGCTGGAAGCCCAGAGAATAGAGCAGCGAACCAGATACGATATCGAAATGCTGAGAGAAATAGGATCCTGCAAAGGAATCGAAAACTATTCCAGACATCTTGCGGGAACAGAAGCGGGAACAAGACCGTACACTTTGATAGACTATTTTCCTGATGATTTCCTCATACTCATAGACGAGTCTCACGTTATGCTCCCTCAGCTGAGAGCCATGTACGCCGGAGACAGATCCAGAAAATCTTCACTGGTAGACTACGGCTTCAGACTTCCTTCGGCTCTGGATAACAGACCACTTCAATTCTCTGAATTCCAGGGAATGGTCAACCAGGCAATATACGTAAGTGCCACACCGGCAGCCTACGAAAAGGAGTCTTCGGGAGGCATAACCGCCGAGCAGATTATAAGACCGACAGGTCTTCTTGATCCGCCAATATATGTAAGGAAAACGGAAGGTCAGATTGACGACCTGATTGGAGAACTGAAAAAAGTTGCAAAGGAAGGAAACAGAGCCTTCGTCACCACACTGACAAAGAAGATGGCCGAGAGCCTGACAACCTATCTGACCAATGCAGGAATCAGGGTAAGGTATCTCCATTCAGAGGTGGACACCCTTGAGAGACTGGAAATAATCAGAGACTTAAGACTCGGTGAATTTGATGTACTGGTAGGAATCAACCTGCTGAGAGAGGGTCTGGATATTCCTGAGGTTACCCTTGTCGCAATTCTGGACGCCGACAAAGAAGGCTTTCTTCGTACTGAAACATCTTTGATACAGACAGTTGGCCGTGCGGCACGTAATACAGAGGGACGAGTAATAATGTATGCTGACAGCATCAGCCCGGCCATGAGGGCGGCTATTGACGAGACTGAGAGAAGGCGTTCCATTCAGGACAAGTATAACAAGGAGCACGGAATTACGCCACAGAGCGTAAAGAAGTCAGTGCGTGCAGTCATCGAGGCAACAAAGGCAGCAGAGACGGAAAACTCCTACAAGGGAAAGAAACCGCTGGAAATGACCAACAAAGAACTGAAAGACTACGTAAAAAAACTGGAAAAGGAAATGCAACAGGCTGCGGCAGACCTGCAGTTCGAGAGAGCTGCACAGCTGCGTGACCAGATTTTCGAATACAAAGTAAGACTTTAAGGAGAAGAAATTGGGAAACGAAATTTATATTAAAGGAGCCAATGAGAATAATTTAAAGAATATAGATGTAAAGATTCCAAGAGACAAAATGGTTGTAATCACAGGACTGTCAGGGTCGGGAAAATCCTCTCTTGCCTTTGATACAATCTATGCTGAGGGACAGAGACGCTATGTGGAAAGTCTGTCTGCATATGCAAGACAGTTTCTGGGACAGATGGACAAGCCGGACGTGGAATTTATAGACGGTCTGTCACCTGCTATTTCCATAGACCAGAAAACCACCAGCAAAAACCCAAGGTCCACAGTGGGAACCGTTACGGAAATACACGACTATCTGAGACTTTTGTTCGCACGAATCGGACATCCTCACTGCCCTGTATGCGGCAAACCTATTACCAGTCAGACAGTAGACCAGATGGTGGATACCATAATGGAATATCCGGAGGGCACCAAGCTGATGATAATGGCTCCGGTAGTCCGCAAGCGTAAGGGCGAGCACGAGAAGATTCTGGAAAGAATAAGAAAAGAGGGCTTCACCAGAGTCAGAATAGACGGCGAAATCAGATTGATAAATGAAGAGGAAATAAAGCTGGACAAGAAGTTTGCCCACACCATAGAAATTGTAGTGGACCGAATTGTTGTGAGAGAAGGCCAGGAAAGCAGACTGTCTGAGGCCCTGGAGCTTTCCATGAGAGAAGGAGACGGTCTGACAGTAGTTCATGTGGCAGGTGAGGATGTGAAAAAAAGCAGAACATTCTCCAGCAAGCTGGCATGTCCTGAACATGGCATAAGCATAGACGAACTGGAACCGAGAATGTTCTCCTTTAACAGTCCATTCGGTGCATGTCCTACCTGTAACGGACTTGGCTTCACACAGAAGCTGGATCCGGACAGGATAATCAATACTGAACTGAGTATCCTGAAGGGCGCCCTGGGAACCGTATTTGCATCCATGGAATTTGCGGGAGTGTACAGACAGATGATAGAAGCACTGGCAAGAGATCATGGTGTAGATCTGAATCTTCCGTACAAAGACCTGCCTGAGGGCTTTAAGCAGGAACTGCTTTACGGAACAGGCCAGCGACATCTGAAATACGTATATGTAAGCAGAACTTCCGGTTCAGAAACCAAAAGAGATCATCCTTTCGAGGGACTGATGAACAACCTGGAAAGAAGATACAGAGAAACGAACTCCGATTTTATAAAGGAGAAAATGCAGAAGTACATGCTGGAGAAAACCTGTCCGGATTGTGAAGGTAAGCGACTGAGACCTGAGGTCCTTGCAGTGACAGTGGGAGGCAAGAATCTGGCTCAGATTTCAGACATGTCTGTGAGAGACCTTTATCACTTTATGGAAAACCTGCAGCTTTCAGAAAAGGAACAGCTCATAGGAAATCAGATCATCAAAGAAATAAAAGAGCGTCTGAACTTCCTTATCAACGTAGGCCTTGATTACCTGACTCTTTCCAGAGCGGCAGGTACCCTGTCCGGAGGAGAATCACAGAGAATCAGACTGGCAACCCAGATAGGCTCAAGCCTTATGGGGGTTTTGTACATTCTGGACGAGCCAAGCATCGGACTGCACCAGAGAGACAACGAAAAGCTTCTGGATACTTTGCGCAGACTGACTGATCTGGGAAACACCCTTATAGTGGTAGAGCATGATGAGGATACCATGTACGCGGCAGATCACATTATCGACATCGGCCCCGGTGCGGGAATTTACGGTGGAGAACTGGTGGCACAGGGAACGGTGGAAGACATCAAAGCCTGCAAAGATTCAATTACAGGGCAGTATCTGTCAGGTGCCAGAAAAATAGAAGTGCCTAAATTCAGACGAGAAGGCAATGGCAAGTTTATTACTATAAAGGGTGCAGCGGAAAACAACCTGAAGAACATAGATGTAGATATTCCTCTTGGAAAGTTTGTCTGCGTAACAGGTGTTTCCGGCTCAGGGAAAAGCAGTCTGATAAATGAAATCCTGTATAAAGGTGCATCAAATATAACAAACAGGACAAAGGCCCCTGCAGGAAAGCACGACAGCATAGAAGGCATTGAAAATATCGACAAGGTTATAGATATCGACCAGTCTCCTATAGGAAGAACGCCTAGGTCCAATCCTGCAACATATACGGGAATGTTTACTCATATCAGGGACCTGTTCGCATCACTGCCGGAGGCAAAGATAAGAGGCTTCGAAAAGGGCAGATTCAGCTTCAATGTAAAAGGCGGAAGATGTGAGGCCTGCAGCGGAGACGGAATCATCAAAATAGAGATGCATTTCCTGCCGGACGTTTACGTTCCATGCGAAGTATGTAAGGGAAAACGCTATAACAGAGAAACTCTGGAGGTTAAATATAAAGGGAAGAGTATCTTTGATGTACTTGACATGAGCGTTACTGAGGCTTTGGAATTCTTTAAGAATATACCAAGCATCAAGCGACAGCTGGACACTCTTAACGAGGTAGGACTGGACTATATCAAGCTGGGGCAGCCATCCACTCAGTTATCAGGAGGAGAAGCACAGCGTGTGAAGCTGGCAACAGAGCTTTCCAAGAGAAGCACGGGAAAAACCCTGTACATCCTGGACGAGCCTACTACAGGACTTCACTTTGCAGATGTGGATAAGCTGATTCTGGTTCTGGAAAAGCTGGTAGACGCAGGAAATACCGTAGTTGTAATAGAACACAACCTGGATGTAATCAAGAGAGCAGACCATATCATAGACCTTGGACCGGAAGGCGGAGACAAGGGAGGTACAATTGTGGCAACAGGCACGCCGGAGGAAATTGCCGCATGCCCTGACTCATATACGGGTCAATTCTTGAAGAAAATGCTGAAATAGTATATAATAATAAATTAGCAGGTAAATTCTGCTGAAAAAACAATTGTATTACTAGATGCGAAAATCGCAAAAGGAGAAAAAATGATAGGAAAAGACAACCTGACAATGCTGACAGATTTTTATGAAATCACCATGGCCAACGGATATATCAAGTCAGGTATAGTGGATGATATTGCTTATTTTGACATGTTCTACAGACGTGTTCCCGATGGAGGAGGCTTTGCCATTATGGCAGGGCTGGAACAGGTAATAGAATACATGAAGAACCTGAAGTTCGATGATGCCGATATCGAATTCCTGAGAGAAAAGGGCTGTTTCTGTGAAGAATTCCTTGATTACCTGAAGAATTTCAAATTCACATGTGACGTGTGGGCAGTACCTGAGGGAACTCCAATCTTCCCTTACGAACCCATAATAACAGTAAGGGGTCCTGTAATTCAGGCTCAGTTTGTAGAAACCATGATTCTTCTGCTGGTAAACCATCAGAGTCTGATTGCCACAAAGGCTAACAGAATCGTCAGAGCTGCAAAGGGCAGACCTGTTATGGAATTCGGAACCAGAAGAGCTCACGGCTCCTCTGCTGCAGTATACGGTGCACGTGCCGCTTATATCGGTGGCTGCTCAGGTACTGCATGTGCTATCGCAGACAGAGACTGTGGTATTCCTGCTCTCGGAACTATGGCTCACAGCTGGGTTCAGATGTTCCCGACAGAGTATGATGCATTCAGAAAATATGCAGAGGTTTATCCGGATAACTGCGTCCTTCTGGTTGATACCTACAATGTGCTGAAATCAGGAGTTCCAAACGCTATCAAAGTCTTCAAGGAACTGAAGCCTGCAAAGATGGGCATCAGAATTGACAGTGGAGACATTACTTATCTGACCAGAAAAGCACGTAAGATGCTGGACGATGCCGGTCTGGAAGACTGTAAGATAACTATTTCAAATTCACTGGATGAGCACATCATCAGAGACGTTCTTCTGGAAGGTGCCATGATTGACTCTTTTGGTGTAGGTGAGAGAATGATTACAGCCAAATCAGAACCGGTTTTCGGAGGAGTGTATAAGCTGACCGCCCTTGAGGTTGACGGAGAAATAATTCCGAAAATCAAGATTTCCGAAAATGTTGCCAAGATTACCAATCCGGGATTCAAGACCGTTTACAGACTCTTTGATAAAGACACCAATAAAGCACTTGCAGATGTGGTTACTCTGGACGGCGAAGATATTCCTGAGGTAGACGGATATGAAATCTTTGATCCTAACGCAGTATGGAAGAGAAAGAAGCTAAGCAACTTCTATGCGAAGAACATACGAGAACAGATTTTCCGTAATGGGGAATGTGTCTATGAGTCCCCGTCTATTGATGAAATCAAAGACTACTGCAAGGAACAGATTGACACCCTATGGGACGAAACCCTTCGTCTGGACAATCCTCAGACCTACTACGTTGACCTGTCACAGAAGCTGTGGGACATGAAGGCAAGACTTCTTGAAGAACACACAATCAGGTAAAATATATAAAATACTGAAGAAAAGCAAACCCCTTTTGTTTGGTTTATTGACCGTATAAAAGGGGTGTTTTTTTGTATAAAAACAGAAATATGCAAAAATAATGAATATTAGGTGTCAGTGACAACCTTTTGAACTGTTGTAACTGGCAATCTGTGGAAGGTGGTTAACAACACCTTATTGTGGTAAAATAAATATTGTGTTTAGAGGTACGACCAATTGTAGAGAGCAAGAAAGGAGGACGAGTTTGATGAGGCACTTAATTGCTTTCGGATACTTAATCAGTATCCTGATGGGTGGAACTATTCTTACATTCCAATTTGCGAACTCCGGGTACAAAGACTCAATTTCCATCCTGAAGCAGCCTTTCTTCCTGATGCTCCTTGTCATGAATTTCTGGGATCTTATAATTTATTACTGCCAGGATATTGCGGAGGTGGATCTGAATGGTTTTCTGGTGAGCCTGGGAGATTTACTCTTTGCAATTCTTGTATTGTGCTGGTTGAAGGTTTTAGCGGATATATGTAAGGACGAAACCTGTTACAAAGTAGCCAGAATCACGAGAACCGTTGTTTTCATCTATATTGCTATATGGATGACTTCTGCTATCGTTTACTACGAGGCAAAATGGATCAGAATCGTAATCGATCTACCGGTTATGGCAGTTTTTGTACTGGGCTCTGTACATTCACTTGTTATCTCCTTCCGGGATAAGAAAAAAATTTTTTTGAAGTATTATATTTTCCTGAATATGTCCTGCATGTTTTTAATTTATTTGGCATACTTTATGGAGGATGCAGGCTTAACAGCTCCTCCGGACAGAAAAATGGAATATACCATATTCTTCTGGCTGGTAATAAACACGATTAATCTCATGATGCTGAATCGAGTCTACAGAAGCATAAGAGATGAAATCATAGAGAAAACAGTTATGACACCAGATGTCAGCAGTAACAGCATGAACATGAATGAGATTCTTGACAACCTGGAAATTGAGTATGAGCTCACAAAGAGAGAAAGAGAAATTCTTGAAGAGCTCTGCAGAGGAAAGACAAATCTGCAAATTGCAGAGACGCTTTTTATTTCAGAAAGCACTGTAAAGGCCCATATGTATAACACCTTTAAAAAGATAGGGGTAAAAAACAGAGTAGAGGCCATTCACCTGGTAAACACAGGCGAACACAGCGCATAGACAAAGTTTTGTCTTTATTGTTCCCGGAAAAACAAGGGGAGGATATGATAGCATATCCTCCCACTGTTGTTTTTTGAAGTTTTCGTCAATCTTAAATCTTGTCAACGCTGCCAAGAACGTTCTTCATCTTATGAGCAACCATATCTTTAACAGCCTGACGTGCAGGTTTCAGATACTGTCTTGGGTCGAAGTGACCTGGGTTTTCAGCAAGGTACTTACGAATAACTGCTGACATTGCAAGACGGATATCAGAGTCGATATTAATCTTACATACTGATAATTCAGCAGCATGACGAAGCTGGTCCTCTGGAACACCGATTGCTCCGGGCATGTCTCCACCGTATTCGTTAATCATCTTCACGAACTCCTGAGGTACTGAAGAGGAACCGTGAAGTACGATAGGGAAGCCGGGCAGACGCTTGGTGCATTCTTCCAGAACGTCGAAACGCAGTGGAGGTGGAACCAGAATACCATCCTCATTCATAGTGCACTGCTCAGGTTTAAACTTGAACGCTCCGTGAGAAGTTCCGATTGCAATTGCAAGGGAGTCACAGCCTGTTCTTGAAACGAATTCCTCAACCTCTTCCGGACGAGTGTAGGATTCCTGGCCTGCTTCAACCACAACCTCATCTTCTATGCCGGCAAGAGTACCAAGTTCAGCCTCAACTACTACACCGTGAGCGTGGGCATACTCTACAACCTGCTTGGTCAAAGCGATGTTCTCCTCAAAAGGCTTGGAGGAAGCATCGATCATAACTGAAGTAAAGCCTCCGTCGATACAGCTCTTGCACAGCTCGAAGGAATCGCCGTGATCCAGGTGAAGAGCGATAGGAATGTCAGGGTTTTCGGCAACAGCGGCCTCAACCAGCTTGGTTAAATAAGTATGATTAGCGTATGAACGCGCTCCCTTGGATACCTGAAGAATTACAGGACTTCTCAACTCTCCTGCCGCATCACAGATACCCTGAATTATTTCCATATTGTTTACATTAAATGCTCCAACAGCATATCCGCCGTCATATGCCTTAGCAAACATGTCTTTTGTAGTTACAAGTGCCATAATAAACCTCCGTAGATTCTTTGTTATATTACATTATACACTATAGAGGCAAATTATCAACGAGTTCTGAAATTTTCTTCATGTCCGGCATGTTGTTAAGCTTATCCACAGCGTTTATGATATATCGGGCGTTGTTCATCAAAGTCTCCAGCTCCGCCAGTGTGGATCTGTTAATCTGAGGCATTCGAGGAATATGTACGCCGCCATTTCCACTGACCAGCAGAACAACCAAAAGGATAGGTAATGGATTATTAGCCATAAGTCACCTCCGTCTATAGAAATATAGTATGAAAATGAGAGATTATTAGTGCATACATTATAATTGAAAAGAGGTGATTTAATGAAATACGAAAACAGAAGCGATATGGAAATCCTCCAGGAAATAAAAGAAATGAGAAGCAAGCTTAATGCGGCGGGCGTACCATACGAAAAGCAGGCGGCAATGATTAAAAGTCTTATGCCTATGATGAACAACCAACAAAAAGCCCGATTAGCTAAGCTAATCGAGCTCCTTGACAAGTAAATGTTATTATTGAGTGACCTCTTTGGCTATATCAGCCTTGGTTAAACCTTTTTCAAATGTGAATGTGGCTGCGTGAATGGCGGTAGGGTCTGTACCGGCTGAAGCGCAGGCATTTTCATAATCCTCATAAGATTTGAACAGACCGGCATCCACCAGACACTGAGCTGCCGCCGTAGCTGAACCCGGATTGATTTCTACAGTTACATCCTTTGCCAGCTTATCACCGGACCAGACACCTGAAGAAGTCGTTTCGCCTGCAGAATCCTTGTCAGCGTCGCCTTCCTCCTTATCATCACCTTTTTCACTGTTGTCAACCTGTACCGTTCCCGTTTCCTGGGCAAGAACTTCCGGATAGTTCATAATAACATCCATCCTCCAGGCAATAATCAGCGCAGCAAGCACAAGTACCAGCAAGGCGATAATCAGATCGTTTTTGTCATATATAAAATCTTTTAAAGCTTTCATAATTTTCCCCTTTATTTTTTTTATCTCTAAAAATAATTTAACATATTTTCAGAAAAAGGACAAATAAATTTTGCTTTTAGAAGAGGTATATTTGTTGTATAATAATGTCTATGATTAGTATAGAAATAGGTAAAAATGAACAGAATCAGAGGTTGGATAAGTTCCTCAGGAAATATCTGACAAATGCCCCGCTGTCGTACATTTACAAGGTAATCCGAAAGGATGTGAAGGTTAACGGCAGGCGAGCAAAGGAAGACACAGTGCTTCAGCTTGGTGACAGTGTCGTTTTGTACATCAGCGATGAGGAACTATCAAAGTTAACAAAGAGGCGTAAGCCATCCGGCGCAAGACGTCAGTTTAAGGTTGCCTATGAAGACGAAAACATAATCGTTGTGGAAAAGCCCTTCGGACTTTTGACTCACGGAGACAGAACCGAGAAGAAGAACCACCTTGCCAACCAGGTGGTGGATTATCTGATCGAAAAGGGTGATTATAACCCGCGCATAGAACGCACCTTTACGCCGGCATCTGTTAACAGACTGGACAGAAACACCACCGGACTTGTTTTGTTCGGAAAAACCGGTTCTGCTCTGCAGGAGCTGAATCAGATGATTCGTGACAAGGATAAGGTAAATAAATACTATCTGACAATTGTCAAAGGCACAGTGAAGAAGGAACTGCACCTGAAGGATAAAATGGTGAAGGATACTGAAACCAATAAGATTAGGGTGTTATCCATGGATGAAGAGGGTCGAGAGATGGAGACTATCGTTCGTCCTGTAGAGACTTCTAACGGCTATACTCTGGTAGAGGTTGAGATAATAACGGGAAGAACCCATCAGATAAGAGCTCACCTGGCCAAGGAGGGGCACCCGATAATCGGCGATGTCAAATATGGCAATCCAAGGGTAAACGAAGTTATGAAGAAGAAATACGGACTGACTACTCAGCTTCTGCACGCATACCGACTGTCATTCCAAAACTGCAAGGGACAGCTGGAATACCTTAATGACCTGGAGGTCATTGCAGAACCACCTGAGGAATTCAGAAGGATAAGAGAAGGAGTATTAAGAGGATGAAGGAATTTTTAAAGGATATTATCGTAGCGGTAGCTGTAGCCATTATCGTTCTGCAGTTTATCAAGCCGGTAATCGTAAAGGAAAGCTCTATGGAGAATACTTTCTTTGATAATGACTACATGCTGGTAAGCAAACAGTCTTACAGAGTACATGATGTTGAAAGAGGAGACGTTATTGTTTTCAAATCCGACCTGCTTACAGATGACGGTGACCAGAAGCTGCTGATAAAGAGAGTTATAGGACTTCCCGGTGAGGAACTCACTATCAGAGACGGGCAGGTTTACATTGATGGAGAAGCTTTGACAGAGGGATATCTGAAGGATGGCGTAACAGACGGGGATATCGATATGGTAATCCCTGAGGGACAGTATTTCTGTATGGGCGACAACAGACTTGTAAGCATAGACAGCAGAAAACCGGAGGTTGGCCCTATAGAAAAACACAGAATAGTGGGCAAGGTCTTCCTGAAGCTTTATCCTTTCGATGAAATCGGACTGATTGAGACACCTGAGTATAACCGGTAAATCAGAAGGAAATAGGAGACCGAGTAAAGAATGAAGCAAAACATAGCAGAAATAGTGAAAACTGTGGCAACTGCTGCCATGGGAGCTTTGATAATAATGCAGTTTGTGGTTCCGACCACGGTTTTTGGAAATTCTATGGAACCCAATTTCTCTGACAGAGACTATGTTCTTTTGGAAAAGCAGGCATATGCCGGAGAGAAGGAGCCTGAGCGGGGCGATGTCATCGTATTCAAGTCTCATCTGAAGGACAAAGACGGCAAGGACATGAAGCTGATCAAGAGAGTGATTGGAGTTGAAGGAGACAAAATCGCCGTAAAAGACGGAAAGGTTTACGTCAACGGAGAGGCTTTGAAGGAAGAATACATCAAAGACGGCACAACCAGCGGCGAAGTAAAACCGGTGACCGTACCCAAGGGGTCAGTGTTCTGCATGGGGGATAACAGGCTGCACAGCGTAGACAGCAGATACAGAGAGGTAGGCTTTATCGATAAGTCAGATATAATCGGCAAAGTTTTCATGAGATTATTGCCCTTTGATAAAATTGGGTTAGTGAAGGATGAATAGAGATGGTAAAAAGAGAAAAAAAGTTGGTGGCAAACAATAAAAAAGCCCGCCATGATTATTTTATAGAGGAAGTGTATGAGGCAGGCATCGTGCTGACCGGCACTGAGATTAAATCCGTAAGACAGGGAAAGGTCAGCATTAAGGAAAGCTATGCCAAAATCGAAAACGGCGAGATGATTCTGTACGGAATGAATATAAGCCCATACGAGCAAGGTAACCGTTACAATGTAGACAGTCTTCGTCCACGCAAGCTGCTCCTGCATAAGCAGGAAATCAGGAAGCTGATCGGATACACCACACTACAGGGACTTACCCTTGTGCCTTTGAATATGTATATCAATACAGATGGCAGAGCTAAAGTAGAGCTGGCGGTTGCACGAGGCAAGAAGAACTATGACAAGCGTGACGATATTACCAAAAGAGATGCAGCTCGCAAGATGGATCATGCCATGAAACAGAGATGGTAGGATTTGCTCAAAAGATGGCAGAAATTGCTTTGGAAAAGCTATTGACATTTGACACAGATGGGGTAAAATATAGTTCCTACATCTTATGGGGGCGAAAAGGTTTCGACGGGGGTGTAGAAGCAAGATAAGCGAGTCGTAGTCGCCAAGTCTACGTAAAAAATGGCCGTTAAATATAAACGCTAAAAATAACAACAATTTCGCATTAGCTGCTTAATTTCGCAGCACGCGTGTCAGCCCCGGTTTACCTGTAGGCCGGGAACCTGGCATCGACCATACAGGAAAACCTTGCGAGAGTTCTCGGTATCGTAAGGGACTAACGAGATAGCTTCTTTTTCAGCCTGTTAATGGGCGGCTAAAGAAGCGAAGCCTAAAACATTAACTGCACTCGGAGAAAGTTTTGTGGAAATGCTTTCGGACGTGAGTTCGACTCTCACCGCCTTCACCATTTTTTAGACCTAGGTAGAAAATGCCTAGGTCCTTTTATTTCTAACGGTTTTGAGCGATAAACCCAGTGATATCAAGGCTTTCGGTCTTTCTCATAAATCATTTCAGACCCATCTCCGGTCATTTCAGACTCAGA
>JAQXLM010000049.1 GCA_029012125.1 Eubacteriaceae bacterium
TTGTTGTCAATAAGATTTTTCTTTTTATTTGTTTTCTGACTTTCTCAGTTTTAAATAGATTGCTGCCAGTGCGGAAATTGATAGAATTATAAAATCATAGAATAATGCTTCAGCCGTTGAGTCACCGGTATAAGGCACTTCAACTTCCTCATCATCATTTATTAGGTTCTGATCTTCAGGAAGTGGCTTTCTTGGTGGTGTAACCGGATTATCAGGTTCTGTTGGATTATCAGGTTCTGTTGGATCATCAGGTTCATCTATATCCGGATTGTCTTCCGGTGGAAGTAGTTTATGATAGTTGATAATAACGTAACCTTCTTCAGCATTTCCAGATATCTCTGCAGTATAGCCGGAAACTTGGTCTTCAACTACTGTATATACAATTTCTTCTCCTGCTGCATTCTTTGGAAGATCGGTAAATGCTGATGTCCACTGATTTTCTTCGCTTAGAGTTAGTACCTGACCTTCAACCGGTTCTTCGTTTGCATACAGTCTTACTGTTACAGATTCAGGACGGATTCTATCCTGGTCGTCAGCATCACTCCATACCTTAGATACGCTTACTTCAGTTGTTGCCGGTGTATGAGTGTTTGTAATTGTTATTGTACCATCTTCACCCTCTGTGTAGTCTGCATCATATCCTGGAACTGCATCTTCAACTACTGTATATGCAATTTCTTCTCCTGCTGCATACTTTGGAAGATCGGTAAATGCTGATGTCCACTGATTTTCTTCGCTTAGAGTTATTACCTGACCTTCAACCGGTTCTTCGTCTGCAAGCAGTCTTACTGTTACAGATTCAGGACGGATTCTATCCTGGTTGTTCACATCTTCCCACTCTTTTGTTACACTAACTGCTGTTGTTGCCGGTGTATGAGTGTTTGTAATTGTTATTGTACCATCTTCACCCTCTGTGTAGTCTGCATCATATCCTGGAACTGCATCTTCAACTACTGTATATGCAATTTCTTCTCCTGCTGCATACTTTGGAAGATTGGTAAATGCTGATGTCCACTGATTTTCTTCGCTTAGAGTTATTACCTGACCTTCAACCGGTTCTTCGTCTGCAAGCAGTTTTACTGTTACAGATTCAGGGCGTTTTTCATCCTGGTTGTCTGCATCGGACCATTCCTTGGTTACACTGATTTTAGTTGTTGCCGGTGTATGGGTATTTGTGATTACAGCGCCTTGAGCTGCTACTAAAGTCTTAATTTCTTCCTTATAATAACCTGTTCCAAAGAATGACCAATCGCTAGGTTTGCCAAAATTAATCGATGATTTTTTTACTTCTATGCCATATTCTTTAGAATAGTCTTTATTATACCCATATACAAAAACAGCCTTCTCAAAACTATTGCTGCCAAAGCCCTTTATGTTTTGTGCTGCGGAGTTGTATAGTTTTTGCTGATCTGCCCTAGATAACTCGGTAGGGGTCCAGAACAAATGGAAATTACCTTTTTTCATTACTACGCTTGTGTCGTATTCACCATTTTTAGGGATATTAAGTTGGCTACAAGGAGTAATTCTGTCCCATTTTTCCATTACTTTAAAATCTTCGCTGACTACTGATGCAACCGGCTGTGTATACGCAGTAGAATAATCCGCAACAGAAGCCTCAACGACTCTCAGTTCATATGGATTTCTGTCACTATCCAGAAGTTCTTTCTTAGGTACATCAATGCTATCAGACCAGTTATTGTCTGCATTCAATGTAACCGTACCAAGTTTAACAGATGAATCTCCTACAATCTTGAATAAGTCTGCACTTACAAATTTAGGTCTGATTCCATCCTGATTCTCAGCATCATCCCAGACTTTTGTGATTGGAATGCGTAAAACATCATTAGAATCAGAGCATTTTCCTGCCCGATCCTCTGCCATTACTGCCATGGAAGTATAGCTCATGGTCATGGAGAGAATCAAAGCTAACACAAGCACCTTACGTGCTGCATTAAATAGTTTTTCTTTCGCCATAATCTCTTTTCCTTTCAATTATTAACCTCTTTCAATATTAAAAACCTGCTGACAACTATTTTTTATTTCTCTATAGCATACCTCCCCTTTTTTGAGTATTTCTAACACATACTATTTATTGAAATCTCTGTTAATAGTATTGACATAAAAACACCTTTATGATACCATTCTATTTGAAAAAAGAGATTTTCAGCAAAGGCAAAGCCGGGGAAATCCGGTGGCGCAAAGCTATAGGGGCTAAACCTTCGGGCATGCCAGCCAGTTGCCGTATCAGAAGCAAAGATATGTATGACAATCTACATATTTAAACGCGACGATCATTTGGTGAATTCTCTAAATGGTTTTTTTGTTGCTTAAAAAAAAGAATATTTAGCAAAGCCGAAGAAATTCGGTGACGCAAAGCTATAGGGGCTAAGCTTTAGAGTATGCCAGCCAGTTGCCTTTGACAGAATCCTCTGCCATTGTTTTATGAAACACATGTGTTTTTGTTGTACCATGTGTGTCTCATTGTACCTGCATATTTCCGCGACTGCTTATTTCCTATAAGCAGTCTTTTTTATTCAGCAAAGGAAGTATGGAGGAGATAAAATGATTAGAAAAGCAGTTAGAGTTATTACTGTGCTTGTTCTTGTACTTGTACTATCTACAGCAGGTGCATTTGCAGCAAGCAGTAAAACTATTCCAAACACAAATGTAAAAGCAGACAGCCGTGTAGTAAATGCATTCGTCGATTTGGGATTTAAAGTCAAGTATGACAAAAGCTATCGTTATGCAGGTTCTTTCAGTGTATCAAAGCATGCAATTATTATGAAAACAAAAACTAAAATGCACATTCTTCATGAAATGGGCCACTTTGTATCAGAAATCAACAACGGTGCAGGAAAGTCAAAGAGCTTCGCTTCCGTTTACAAGTCAGAAAAATCAAAGTATAAAGGCTCTCAGAAGAGTTACATATTAAGTACAAGTGAAGAATACTTTGCGCAGTCTTTTGCAGAATACACATCAGAACCGAAGACCCTGAAAAAATCGAGACCTAAGACTTATAACTACATAAAATCAAAGGTTGAGTCTATAGACAAAAAAGCAATACAGGATATGTATAATGCATATAGCTGGGCATGGTAAAAAAAGATCATAATCGATGTTCCTTATAATCGCGACCAAAACAAAAATAGCCTTCTATGTTAACTTACATAGAGGGCTATTTTATTACTTTAATCGATATTAATTACAGTTTTGCAAATTCTACGGCAATCTTAGCTGCTTCCTTTGCGTTGTTGTATGCCAGCTGCAGGTTGGATGCAAGGGAAACTCCCTTTGTGTAGTCTTTGATGTGTGCAAGCAGGAATGGTGTTGTAGCCTTTCCGCGAATGCCTTCTTCTTCAGCTGCCTTAAGTGCTCTGTTGATTACTTCTTCCATTTCATCAAAGTCTAATTCGTATTCTGCAGGGATTGGGTTAGCGATAACTGAGCCACCCTTTAATCCAAGATCCCATTTAGTCTTCATGATTTTTGCCACAGTTGCTTCATCCGGTGCGTTGTAATCAACACCAAAGCCACTCTTTCTACAGTAGAAAGCAGGGAAATCGTCTGTCTTAAGACCAAGAACAGGAACACCCATAGTCTCCAGATATTCCAAAGTTAATCCGATGTCCAGTAAGCTCTTTGCGCCTGCACAGATAACTCCAACCTTAGTGTTGGCAAGTTCCTGAAGGTCTGCTGAGATATCCATAGTAGTTTCAGCACCACGATGCACACCGCCGATTCCTCCTGTTGCGAAGAAACGAATTCCTGCCATATCTGCAAGCATCATTGTTGTTGCAACAGTTGTTGCTCCAACCTGGTTTGTTGCTACGTAAGTTGCCACATCACGACGGCTTACCTTACCTACGTTTTCTGCTCTGCACATCAGCTCAAGCTGGTCGCTGTCCAGTCCAATACAGAGTTTTCCACCGATAATAGCTGTTGTTGCAGGGATTGCACCCTCAGCACGGATGATTTCTTCAACTTTATGTGCGAATTCCAGGTTTTCAGGATATGGCATACCGTGAGACAGAATTGTAGATTCCAGTGCTACAACCGGTTTTCCTGCTGCGATAGCTTCCTGAATTTCAGGTGTGATGGATAAATAGTTCTTCATTTTATTTCCTCTCCTTTTCAATTTATATGTGAATTATTCTTTTAACTGTATTATAGTTTCAACGCTGACGGAGATACGCTCAGATCCTCCTCTGCCAGGTGAAGATTTTCTTTCAACAATTGCTCTGACATCTGTGGATTGATGGTTGCGTCACTTTGAATTGTCAGCATAGATACGCACATTGCTGCCTGCAAGGTTTCCTCAAAGCTGAAACCATTAACATGTGCATAGAGTAGAGTTCCCATAAACGAATCTCCCGCACCGGTAGCATTTGCAATCTGCTCCATAGGCTTGCAACAGCGATATCTGCTGTTACCTTCTGCATCTCGATAATATACACCCTGTCTTCCCAGACTGATGAATACACGCTGTGCACCCTTTGATACCAGAATCCCTGCAGCCTTCTCCAGGTCAGCAAAATCGGTGATTTTCATCCCTGATATTATTTCTGCCTCCAGCAGATTTGGTTTCAGGGTATACACTCCCTGTAGATTATCAATCAACTTCTCTGCGTAGGTGGTGGAAACAGAATCTACGAAAATCGGTACATCTGCACCGTATTCCCTAAGCAGGCAATTGATAATCTCTTCAGGAAGACCTGTATCGAGAACAATTGCTGCCGCACCTCTCAGAACCTCATCTCTTTCGTGAAGGTGTGCTATAGTCATATTCTGCAGTATGGACATGTCAGATACTGCAATATTCATTTCCCCGTTATTGTTATGTACAGACATGTATGTGGAACTGAACTGGCCGGCAAAGGTTATAAAATGTTCTGTATTAATTCCTGCCTCGCGACACGCGGCCTCGGCGATTTGACCAAAATAATCGTCGCCTATCGTTGTGATGAGGGTTACGTTAGCTCCCAGTCGTGATGCATTTTCGCAAGCATTATGTGTTGCACCACCAACAGAAACCTTTATAGTTCCCGGATTGGAATCCTCTTGAACAAGCGGGCGACGGCTGCGTCCCATGATATCAATATTTAAAGCACCTACGCCAACAATGTATGGCTGTTTTTCCATGAGCTTCTCCCTTTGTTTTTTTTTCAGTATATCAAAGGAAATTGCAAAAAAATAGGACATATGGCATAATATATACATTATCTATGGAAATTTGGAGTGATTGTTTTGAAGATTAAAGATCCGACTCGAAGAGCTGCATATATCAAAGATTTTTCGATTCAGAACTACTTTTCTGTACCTATCGAGGACTATCTGGAGGTTCATACATTTAAAAAAGGGGAATTCATCTGTGATGAACGAAAGGCGCCACAGAGATTGTATTTTATTAAGGAAGGAGAGGTTCAGCTGTACATGATTCATCAGGATGGAAATGTATCTCTGGCCCAGTATTATCATCCCGGTGATGTGCTTGGTGAGCTGGAACTTCTGGGAATACGTAGTCAATCTCAGTCTATCCAGGCAGTAAAGGATACCGTATGCATTGCCCTGCCTTTTGATCCCTGTAAGGATATGATTCTTGCAGACCCTGTTTTCATGCAAAATCTCTGTCTCTTTATCGCAGACAAGATGCTGCGAAGTGTAGGAAAGCTGGTGAGCACTCAGACCTACCCTCTTGAAAACCGTCTCGCTGCTTTTCTCATTGATCGAGAGGAGAGGTCGGGAGATTGGATTATGTTGCGACTTTCGGACCTTGCTCAATACTTAGGTGTCAGTTACAGGCACCTCTCCCGCGTTGTGAAGCAGTTTTCCGATGCTGGCTGGATTTATAAAGACAGAACAAGACTTCGCATTATTAACCATGTTGCCTTAGAGGAGCTGGTCGCCCAGATGGAAACGGAATAACAGTCAAAAAAAGCGGGCGAAGACATTCGTCTCGCCCGTTTCTAAGTGCTTTCTTAACCCTAGTGATTTCCACAGCTGTGATTACCGCAATTATGACCCTCTCCATTATGGTGATGATTACAGTTAGCTCCTGTGTTTTCAAGTTCACCTGCCAGATATGCTTCTACTGCTTTATCTGCATCTCCGACTGCTCCGGCACAAAGCTCAATTCCTGCTTCAGCAAGTGCCATCTGTGCTCCGCAACCAATACCTCCGCAAATCAGTACATCTATTTCATTCATTGCAAGAACTCCTGCCAGGGCACCATGCCCCTGACCGTTCGTTCCGACTACCTGAGATGAAACAACCTTTCCTTCTGCCACATCATATACCTTAAAGCTTTCTGTATGTCCGAAATGCTGGTATACTTCTCCATTTTCATAAGTTACTGCAATTCTCATAATGCCTGCCTCCTTTTCTTTTAATACTTTTAACTCAGTAATATTATTGTTTAAATGACATCTTCCACACCGTGGACTACCATCACACAATCTGTAGTTTCCACCTTCTATACGAAGGCTGATTCCAAACACCAGTGCTCTTGCCAGTTTCTCCCTTGCATTGTTGTAAACCAACTGAGCCGTTGTTCTGGCAACTCCAAGTTTTCTTGCACATTCCTCTTGGCTAAGGCCTTCCAGGTCAATCAGCCTAATGCTTTCGTATTCATCCACACTCATGATAAGAATTTCAGTATTATCAAAGTCACGCGGACCAAATACGGTAGTTTCCGGTTCTCGGCATACTATTCTCTGTCTGATCTTAGGCATTTTGTCATCTCCTTTTATTGGCATATGCCATATAAATACATTATACCACAGTTTTTTCTAATGTAAAGTTTCCTTCGGCAAAAAAAAAGACAGGAATCACCTTTATTCCTGCCTTCTGCACTATTCTTCTACAACTAATTCTCCCAGCATTCCGTCTTTGAATTCTTTCAGAAGCTTCACATATCCAAAGTGATTCTGCATATCTTCGCTACCGTCTACATAAACCTTCACATAGTTATCCGTATATCCGGTCAGCTTTCCATCATCGATTTCCTCAAACAGCACTCTGCGGCATGCTCCCATACATTTGCGGTAAAACTCAGATGCTGCCTCCTCCGCTTTCTTAACAAGCCTGCTGCTTCTCTCGTTTTTCACAGTACCCGGAAGCTGCTTCATCTCTGCCGCCTTTGTTCCCTTTCTCTGAGAATACTTGAAGGGATGAACCTTACAGAAACCAATCTGGTCTATTATACGAAGACTGTCTGCAAAATCCTCCTCCTGTTCTCCCGGAAAACCGGCAATAATATCCGTAGTGATTCCGTACAGAGGATCATGCTCCTTCAGTACCTTTACTATTTCCAGATAATCATCTCTGGTGTAATGTCTGTTCATCAAAGTCAACACATTGTCAGATCCGCTCTGTATAGACAGATGCAGGTGAGGACAAAGCTTCTCATACCGGAGCAGTCCCCTGACATATTCCGCATTGATTACCGTAGGCTCCAGTGAGCTCAGCCTTATTCTGAAATCTCCCTCCAGCGCATTCAGTCTTGCGATCAAAGGTGCTATTCCTCCAAGGCCCAAGTCCTCTCCGTATAATGCCGTATTGATTCCTGTCAGAATTATCTCCTTGAACCCCTGAGCGATAAGCCCCTGAGCCTCCTCCACTATTTCATCTGTTTCCCTGCTTCTCACCTTACCTCTCGCATATGGTATGACGCAGTATGAACAGAATCTATTGCAACCCTCCTGAATTTTGATGTAAGCTCTGGTTCTGGATTCCATAGATGTTACGATACCGTTGGAAATGTACTCGTTCAGCTCATCGTATTTCTTTACGTGGCAGCTTGCGATTCTCTCCTTACGGAATTCTTCGATATATGAAAAGAGGTTGTGCTTCTCATTAGTTCCCGCCACAACATCTACATCCTCCAAACCCGCTACCTCTTCAGGACTTATCTGCGCATAGCAGCCTGTAACCGCTACTATGGCATCAGGGTTAACTCTCTTCATTTTTCTGATATACTGTCTGGACTTTCTGTCAGACATATTGGTTACAGTGCACGTGTTTATAACGTACACATCTGCAAAGTCATCTTCGCTAACCGTTTCATATCCGGCGCTCTGAAACTGCTCCTTAAGGGCTTCAGTCTCATACTGATTGACTTTGCAGCCTAATGTGTGAAACGCTATTTTCATTCAAAATCCTCTCATCAGCCTGGTGGCCAAGTCATTTTTCTCTTTCCTAGAATATGGAAATGTAAGTGTTTAACAGTCTGGAAAGCGTCCTCGCCGTTATTGCTTACTACTCTGTAGCCATTTTCCAGACCAAGCTCTGCAGCAATCTCATGAATCTTAAACATGATATGACCCATAAGTTCTTTGTCTTCTTCCTTGACATCGTCCAGACTTTCGATATGTTTCTTTGGAATTACAAGAACATGAACCGGAGCCTGTGGATCCAGGTCGTGGAATGCTATGATTTTATCGTCTTCATAAGCAACATTTGACGGAATATCGTGACTTCCTATTGCACAAAAGATACAATCTGCCATTTCTGTTCTCCTTTCACTTTTTTATATATAAATTGTACAACCTTTCATTAATATCTTCAAGAATAAACTTGTGCCATATCAATATATTAGCAAGGAAAGGAGTCAGTATATTATGAAACACATCAGAAGCTTTGCGGCCTTCTTTATTTTTTCCCTTTTAGTATGTCTTTCCCTGGCAGAGGGTTCCGACCCTGTGGCTACTGCCGCAGAAAAGAAAGATGCAGACGTTCCTATCCTAATGTACCACGGATTAACCGACGTTCAATCCCATGTAAATGACTACTTTATTCCTGCTTCTACCTTTGAGGCTGACCTGAAATATCTCAGTGAGAAAGGCTACACAGCCATTACTATGTCCCAGCTTATAGGTTTTGTGCACGACAATGATAACACCGTGTCACTGCCTGATAAACCGGTAATTATTACCTTTGATGACGGCTACTATAACAATCACGAATTTGCCACACCCCTCCTGAAAAAGTATAATATGAAGGCCGTAATCTCGGTCATCGGTGAGGCGTGTCAGCAGGCTGTGGATGAAGAATACTCCAGTGACGCTTACAGGAATCTCACCTGGGATGAGCTTTCAGAGATGTCAAGGTCCGGATACTGGGAAGTGGAGAATCATACCTGGAATATGCATCACATCGATACTACTCGCAAAGGTGCTGCCCAAAACCCGGGTGAGGACGATGAAGTCTATGCCAGGCTTCTCAAGGCTAACCTGATGCCTCTTCAGGAGAAAATAAAAGAATGTACCGGAACAGTTCCCAATACATTCACTTGGCCATATGGCATATATACTAACGGCTCAAAAGAGCTTCTGAAGGATATGGGCTTTCAGGCCGGTCTTTTATGTGCATCCGGAGTCAATCACCTGACAAAAGGCGACGCTGACACCCTTTTCGGCCTGAAGCGTGGTTTGCGTACTCCCACCGTTCCGCTGGAGAAGCTTCTTCAGTAGTGGCCATTATTAATCCTCCATCATAGCTCCAGTTCATACATGACCATGGCAAGAGAGGCCATGCCGGCAGTTTCGGTTCTCAGAATTGTCTTTCCTAAAGTTACTCGCTCAGCCCCTGCACTGTCAAGAGCTTCTGCCTCTGAGTCGGCAAATCCCCCTTCCGGTCCTATAATAATAGCAACGGTTTTCGGCTTGCTCGTCAGATTTCTCAGGCAGTTCTTTATTGTGTAATTACCTTCGTTTTCGTAGGGAAACAGTATGAGATCAAAATCTCCGAGTTTATCTACCATTTGGTCAAACTTTATCTGCTCATTAATCTGTGGAATGATTCCCCGCTTGCACTGTTTCACTGCCTCATCAGAGATTTTCTGCCATCGGTCAAGCTTTTTGCCGAAACTCCCTTTTTCAACCACCACGGTTCTCTCCATGAATACAGGTGTAATGGCATAAACTCCCAGCTCTACGCACTTCTGAATAATGGTTTCCATCTTTCCTGCTTTAGGCACACCCTGAAAAAGTGTTACCTGCACTTCAGGCTCTCTGGCGAAGGCCTGTTTATCCACAATTCTAAGCAGCACCTCATCATCTTCAATCTGATCGATAACCGTTTCATACTCCCACATAACTGAATCTGAAACGTCAACTCTGTCTCCAACTCCAAGGCGCATAACCTTTACCATGTGTTTAATATCGCCTTTGTGGTGAATTTCTATATACTTGTCTCCTACATTAGCAGGTTCTGTAAATATTCTCATCGCTTACTCCTGTTAGTATTTGTGTCCTTTATAGGCTAAATGGTGGCAACAATTGCACACCAGCCGCCGTCTTCGACGATTTCAACTATATCAAAGCCTAATTTGACCAGGTGTTCTGATACTGTATTTCTCTTCTCTACGAGAATTCCTGATGAAATAAAGAAGCCTTTCTCTTCCATATGCTTTGATACATCATCTGCAAGCATCATTACCAGATCGGCCATAAGGTTGGCAACTACGACCTGAGCCTTGTAATCTACACCTTTTGTCAAATCTCCGTACTGGGCTCTTGCAACATTATCTGCTTTGTTCAGCTGAATATTCTCCTCTGCAACTTCTACAGCTACAGGGTCAATGTCTATACCCAGAACGTCCTTTGCTCCCAGAAGAGCAGCGGCTATAGAAAGTATTCCGCTTCCGCATCCTACATCAAGCACCTTGTCTCCTGCCTTCTGGTATTTTTCCAGCATTTTCACGCACAGTGATGTGGTCTCATGGGTTCC